>JBOFGM010000363.1:0-2433 GCA_051649105.1 Iodobacter sp.
AGACGCAGCGTGCATTGCAATGCTCCACCGGCGGACCGCGGCCCGCCGGCTTGCTGTTAAATGGCTTTAATGATCCAGCCTTCGGCCGTGTCTTCCACTTCATAACCCAAAGTGGTTAATTCTTTGCGCAATAAATCGGCTGCAGCCCAGTTTTTATCTTGCCTGAACTGCCGGCGCTGTTCGGCCAGAGCCTGAATCTCTGCCGGAACTGCCGCGGCCACTGCCGGCTGCCAGCCGGATAAATTCAGCCCTAATACCTGATCAAACTGCTTGAGCGTGGCTTTTTTGCCGGCAGAATCCAGTGCTGATTTCATCATTTCCCAAATCAGCGCAATGGCACGCGGTAAATTCAGATCCTGATTAATTTCATCACTAAAGCGCGCCAGATAGTCCTGGCTGATACTGCCACCATCAGGCAGGGCAAAATATATTTCCCGCAGCCGGTTTAATGCCGTTTGCGCGCCTTTTAATGCATCCCAGCTAAAATTCAGCTGGCTGCGGTAATGCGCGGTCAGGCAAAGATAGCGATAAGCCAGCGGATCAAGATGGTGTTCGGCCAGGGTTTGCAGCCGTAAAAAATCACCGCTGGATTTACTCATCTTGCTCGATTCCAGCTGCAAAAAATAACCATGCATCCAGAAATTAGCCAGCCTGGTGCCGTGGCAAGCCTGATTCTGGGCAATTTCATTACTGTGGTGAATGGCAATATGATCTTCGCCGCCACAATGAATATCAAACCAGGGATCCAGATATTTAGCCGACATGGCTGAGCATTCAATATGCCAGCCTGGAAAGCCAATACCCCAGGGGCTTTCCCATTCCATTTGCCGGCTGCTGTCTTTGGGGCTGAATTTCCACAGGGCAAAATCGGTAATGCTTTTTTTCTCACCCAGATCCACACGGCTGCCGGCATTTAAGCCTTCTTTATTTAAGCGGGCTAAATAACCATAATCATCTTGTTTATCCGTATCAAAATAGATGCCGTCGCTGGTGGCATAGGTATAGCCTTTTTCTTCCAGCACCTGAATAAAGGCAATTTGTTCCGGAATATGGCCGGTGGCTTTGCACCATAGTGTGGGCTCCAGCATATTCAGCTGTTTTAAATCATCTTTAAAGACGGCACTAAAATAATCGGCAATATCCCAGGCCGATTTTCCGGATTTACGGCTGCCGCGCTCCATTTTATCTTCGCCTTCATCGGCATCAGAAACCAAATGGCCCACATCGGTGATATTAATGATATGGCGAACGGTATAACCATTAAATTGCAGCGTGCGGCGCAGAATATCTTCAAATAAATAAGTTCTTAAATTGCCAATATGTGCAAAGTCGTAGACAGTGGGGCCGCAACAGTACAATCCAACCCAGTCATTGCGCACGGGTTGAAAGGGCCTTAATTGGCGTTCCCAGTTGTCATACAGATGCAGGGCCATATTGATCTTTAATGATAAGTTGAAAAAAATCATTGTACTGATAATGGCGTAAAGGGGAAGCCCCGAAAATCCGCATGGCCGGGGAGGGCAGACTTAAACCGGGTGTGCGGGGTTTTATGTAAGAGCGGGCTGCGGTGCAGGTGTTAAGCTTACGGGGGCTTATTTAGAATCAGGCCGCCGTTTATAATGGCGAAAAGTAATCAGGATAAAGTAATGACTTCAGCATGTGTATTGTGCAATGAGCCGGGTGGAGAGATTCTCTGGCAGGATGATTTTTGCCGGGTCGTTTTAGCGGATGAACCAGGTTATCCGGGATTTTGCCGGGTGATTTTAAAGCAGCATGTGGCCGAATTAAGTGATTTAAATCTGGCAGACAGAAATCGTCTGATGCAATTGGTGGTGGATGTTGAAATGGCCATTCGTAATACATTGCAGCCCGATAAAATTAATTTAGCCTGTCTGGGTAATATGGTGCCGCATTTACACTGGCATATTATTCCCCGTTTTAAAACTGACCGTCATTTCCCCGCATCAGTCTGGGCCACTGCCATTCGCCCCGATGCGGCAGAGACGGTATCAGCCACACAATTATTAGCGCTTAAAGCGGCGCTGCAGGCTTTATAACTATGACAGGCCTTCCTTTTACCGATGCACGCAGTGCGAAAGACTGGCTGATTTTATTGCCGTTAATTAATACCCCGGTGGCGCATACCGAACTGCGTCTGGCCCTGACGGCCCTGGCAGAGAGCGAGGTTTCGGTATTAGAGTCTTTAAAGGCTTTAGAAATTTTGCGTGAGTCTGTGCATGATGTGCAAGGCGCACAGATGCGGGAATACGCAGCTAAACCATTGCCGCTGGCAGAGCCTGAAGAAACTCAGTGGCAGTACGCCTGTGATTTGTGGGATGCGCTGGCCAATAATTATGCCCGCTGCTGGCAGGCATCAGTGGCTGATGATTCTGTGATTAAAGAGCATCAGGCGCTGCTGGCTGAGCGCACGCT
>JBOFGM010000364.1:0-9866 GCA_051649105.1 Iodobacter sp.
ACTTTAGGGGCCGTTTCCGGACGACGCAGACCGGCGGTGCGTTTTTCAAGCAGAGATTCCAGATCGATCCCGTCGATCAGATCCACCGGATCCAGCACATTGCCTTCAGACTTGGACATTTTCTGCCCTTCGCCATCACGAACCAGCCCGTGGATATACACATGCTTAAACGGCACTTTGCCGGTGAAATGCTTGGTCATCATAATCATCCGGGCTACCCAGAAGAAAATAATGTCAAAACCGGTGACCAGTACCGATGAAGGCATAAAGGCTTGCATTTCCGGGGTTTCCGGCATGCCAGGCTTCCAGCCCAGGGTAGAGAACGGCACCAGTGCCGAGCTGAACCAGGTATCTAATACATCCACATCCCGCTTCAGGTTTTTACCCGGAGCCTGCGCTTCGGCTTCCGCCTGATTACGCGCCACATAGACGCGGCCATCTTCATCGTACCAGGCAGGAATCTGATGTCCCCACCACAGCTGACGGCTGATACACCAGTCCTGAATATTATTCAGCCACTGGTTATATGTATTGACCCAGTTTTCCGGCACAAATTTAACTTCACCGGTCGCTACGGCCTGCAGGGCTTTTTCGGTAATGCTTTTACCGGTTTCATCGGCTTTACTCATGGCCATAAACCACTGGTCAGTCAGTAAAGGCTCAATCACCGAGCCAGTACGGTCGCCACGCGGCACCATCAGCTTATGTTTTTTAGTTTCCAGTAACAGGCCTTGAGCATCCAGCTCGGCCAGCATGGCTTTACGCGCATCCATGGCGGTCATGCCGGCATAAGCGGCAGGCAGATCGATACTGCCCAGCGATTCGCCTTCAAAGCTGAACACCTGTGCTTTGGCCAGAATGGTCGCTTCCAGACTCATCACATTGATCAGCTGCGTGCTGTGACGTTTACCCACCTGATAATCGTTAAAATCATGGGCTGGCGTAATCTTAACCAGACCGGTACCAAAAGCGGCATCCACATAATCATCGGCGATCACCGGAATCTGGCGGTCGGTTAAAGGCAGGCACAGCATTTTGCCAACCAGATGGTTGAAACGTTCATCATCCGGATTTACCGCTACGGCTACGTCGCCCAGCAGGGTTTCCGGACGGGTGGTTGCCACCACAATAAATTCATCGCTGCCGGCAACCGGATATTTGATATGCCACATATGGCCATCTTCTTCCTCAGAAACCACTTCGAGGTCGGAGATAGCGGTACCCAGCTTAGGATCCCAGTTGGACAGGCGTTTCCCGCGGTAAATCAGGCCTTGCTCAAACAGGCTGACAAAGACTTCGGTCACGGAGCCGGAGCATTGCTCGTCCATGGTGAAATATTCGCGCTTCCAGTCCACCGATGCACCCATACGGCGCATTTGCTGCGTAATGGTGGCACCCGATTCTTTTTTCCATTCCCAGATTTTTTCAACGAATTTTTCGCGGCCTAAATCATGGCGGCTGACGCCCTGGGCATCCAGCTGACGCTCCACCACAATTTGTGTGGCAATACCGGCATGGTCGGTACCTGGCTGCCACAGGGTGTTTTCACCCTTCATACGGTGGTAGCGGGTTAAACCGTCCATAATCGTTTGATTAAAGGCATGGCCCATATGCAAGGTGCCGGTGACATTCGGCGGAGGCAGCTGAATGCAGAAGGATTCAGGGCGAAGCATATTTGGCTGAAAGTAACCGGCTTTCTCCCACTCTGGGTAGTAGCGGCTTTCGATCTCAGCGGGTTCAAAGCTTTTAGCGAGTTCTTTAGGCGTTGTGCTCATGGGAAAGGGCTCAGGCGTTCATAGATTAACCCGCGATTATAGCCTTAACCAGCCCTGCCCAGAGTATTTGCCTGCCAGATAACTGCGTTAAATCACCGCTTTAAAAGCGCTGGCCCCGGTAAAAATGCCGCTTTTTTACCATGAAGCGCAGGCGAGGCATCGCCAGATCTGAATTTCAAATACGCAGCCCGCCGGATTTTCCTTAAAAAATAAGCGATAAGAGGTCAAAACAATCGGCAGGGGGACGAAAGAGGCAGGCAGAACACCCGCCAGATTTAAACCTGGCCGGCTATTTTGCAAAATAACCGGCCAGCACGGCGATGGTTACGGCTTTAAAAGCCGGATTTTTTTAATTCTTCTTTAATTAAAGCAGCCACCCGGGCCTGTAAACGGCTTTCCATATCCTGGCTGATTTCTGCAGTCAGCTGACGCAGGCTGTCTTCATAAAAACGATGCATCAGGCTGGCAAAATGCTGACGAGTCAGCTGCTCAACCTCAGTCGCAATTTCCACCCCCAGCTGGGCGGCCACCGTGGCGGTCAGCTCGGCAATGGCATCTTCAGTCAATACGGCGTTCGCTGCGGCAGCTTCAGCCGGCAAAATTTCTGCCTCCGGGCCGCTGCTTGCCAGGATCTCTTCCTCTGGAATCACAGGAGGGGCAAAGGGTTTCGCAGCGATCTGCCGGAAATCAATAATTTGCGCCACTTTGGCAGCCGGCATAGCCGTTAATTCGATTTCTTCCACCCCTAATGACTCGATCACCGGTGTGATTTCATCCAGGGCGAAATCAGCCACTGCCAGCTCAGGCAGCAGCACATCAGCGGGCAGATCCGGCACGGTTTCTGGCAAAGCAGGCGGTGGAATGATTTCCTCTTCCCAGTCTGCACCCCATGGATTGGCCTGTGATAAGGCATCTAAATCCAGCAATGGTAAATCTAAAAACTCGGCCGGTGCCGGTACCGGAGCTGGCGGAGCGGATGCGGGTACAGGGGTCGGGGCCACTGGGGCCGCCATAAACTCTTCCGGCGGAAACATCAGCGCTTCAGTATCGGGCCAGAGCTCATTCACTTCTTCGGTCAGTACCGGAATATCATCGGCTTCATCCACCAGCACCGGAATTTCTTCGGTTCCTGCCGTGCTGCCGCGATGGCGCGCCAGCAGCGCATCCATTTTATCAAACAGCGGGCTGGGTTCGGACACGGGTTTCATGCCCGGTCCATCATATCAACTGACGTTGGCTTAAAGCCCTGCGCCAGATACGCACGCCAGCGCCCGCGGGCCTCGGCACGCGCTTCATCATCAATCGGCACCACTTCAATCACCCGTTGATAGTGCTCAAACCCGGGCGGCAAGCCATTGGTCCAGTTAAATAATAAAGGCCGGGCCGGTAACAACTCCGGCCGGTAATCCAGAATAATCGGGGTCTCTGCAGCCATGGCGGCATCGGCCAGGCAATGCGGCAGAAAACCCGTTTGCGGGACTTCCCACAATAAGCCATCTAATGCTGCGGCCGCAGCCTCGCTGCCCGTCAGAATATTCATACGGATCTGCTTAGCCAGCGCCTTACTCACCAGCTGGCAAAGGGCATGCTCACGATTGGGCACATTAAAGTAAAAAGAGATTTCAGTCATAGACCTAAAACGGGTGTTGACCGCAGATCAACCCAGCCTGCCGGAGCAAATTTGCGGTCGCTTAAAAGTGCACTGACCAGCCACGCCAGTCAGTGCAACAGAGGTAAAGCTTATTTCTTCTTGGCTGCTGCGCGCTGCGCTAAAAACTCAACCAATAGCGGAACCGGACGACCGGTGGCACCCTTGGCTGCGCCTGATTTATGCGCAATACCGGCGATATCGAGGTGAGCCCAGTGGTACTCTTTAGTAAAGCGGCTTAAAAATGCAGCTGCAGTGATTGAGCCAGCCGGACGGCCACCAATATTGGCCATATCGGCAAAGTTTGATTTCAGCTGTTCCTGATAATCATCCCACAGCGGCATGCGCCATGTTTTATCACCGGCATCACGGGATGCTTTTAATAAATCATCGGCCAGTTCATCATCATTAGAGAATAAACCGCTGGCCACATGGCCCAGACCAATAATAATCGCGCCGGTCAGCGTGGCAATATCAATCACCAGCTCTGGCTCATAACGGGCCACATAGGTCAGGGCGTCGCACAGAATCAAACGGCCTTCGGCATCGGTATTGAGAATTTCAATCGTCTGGCCGCTCATCGAAGTGACAATATCACCCGGCTTGACGGCATTGCTGGAAGGCATATTTTCGCAAGTCGGAATCACACCCACCACATTAATCGCCAGACCCTGCTCGGCAATCGCACGGATCACGCCCATAACGGTGGCCGCGCCGCACATATCAAACTTCATTTCATCCATCTCTGCGCCGGGTTTTAATGAAATACCACCCGAATCAAAGGTAATGCCCTTACCCACCAGCACCACAGGTTTATCCGATTTTTTGCCGCCCTGATATTCCAGGCAAATCAGCTTAGGCGGCTCAATGCTGCCTTGTGCCACAGATAACAGGGAGCCCATGCCCAGCGCTTCCATGTCGGCTTTTTCCAGCACGGTGCATTTAAGCTTGTAGCTGGCGGCCAATAAATGGGCGGCATTCGCCAGATAAGTCGGGGTGCAGATATTGCCTGGTAAATTGCCCAGATCGCGGGTCAGATTCATACCATGGCCCAGTGCCACACCCGCTTGTAAGCCTTGCTCCGCTTTTTCTACTTCACTTTTCTTGCTTACGGCAATATTTACAGCGGTCAGTACCGGAGCCGCTTCAGGCTCAGACTTAAACTGCACAAAGCGATAGGATTCATACACCAGCGCCTGAGCAATAATCGCCACAGCATCTTTTAAGCCAATCGCTTTAGCTGCCGCAATCGCCAAAAAGATATCGGCCGATTTTGATTTGCCGGCCAGCAAAGCTTTAGCTGCAGCAAGGCCTGCCTTACGCAAAGCCACGGCATTCAGCTTTTTCTCGTCCCCAAGCTGGACGAATAAAACCCGGCGTCCCGGCAAAGGAATAAATAAGGTAGAACCAATGCTCTCGCCCAGTTCAGTGCATGTTTCTGCCAGCCAGCCGTCCTGATCGAGTTCAGCAGCCAGAGCAGAAAGTTGTGTGCCAAATACCGGCAGCACCAGACAATCCGCTGCGGTTTTTTCGGGGACAGATAGATTTATGCTAAATTCCATTATTGCTTCCTATGACTAAGATGAACAGACCGTAAAAAAACGTAGCGGAAAGTTTGATTGCTCAGAAAAATGGGCGAAAAGCTGAAGTTTACACGCGTAAATAAGAATCATGGCTAAGCCTGTAAAAGATAGGCAAACTCAGAGCCAGTATTAAATAATGCAGTAATCAGATTTCAACGTCTATTTTGCAACAGACAATTTGAAAGAACGCGAAATTTCGCCCGATTATTTTCCTGATACACCCGCAAAGTTAAAAACGCCAATGCTGTTTCGTAAAAGCCTCATTCAAGAAATGACCTGGGTTGCCCTCGGGACTTTCTTTGTGTTGCTCATGTTGATCATGACCTCGCAAATTGTACGCCTGCTAGGGCAAGCTGCCATTGGTGCTCTCGCCAGCTCTTCGGTCTGGGCCATGATGGGTTTTGCCGCCGTACGCTATCTGCCTATTTTATTATCGCTGATGCTGTTTTTCTCTATCCTGGCGGTACTGACCCGGATGTGGAAAGATCACGAGATGGTGATCTGGTTTGTCAGCGGGCGCTCGATTATCAGTTTTATCCGTCCGGTACTGGAATTCACCCTGCCGGTCGTCGTGCTGATCGGTATTTTGTCCATGGTACTCTCGCCCTGGGCACTGCAAAAAGGCCAGGAATACAAAGAAAAGTCATTGTCACGTCAGGAAGTCACTCAGGTGGCACCAGGCGTATTCAGAGAATCGCCAGCCGCAGACCGGGTGTATTTTGTGGAAAACTTTACCGGCGGCAATGGCAATAATGTCTTTGTGCAGCTGCGCCGCGATGACAAGCTGACCGTGATTCTGGCAGAAAAAGGCGGCCTCTATATGGATAACGACGGCTCGCGCTGGTTATGGTTATCCAAAGGCCGCTCTTATGAAGGCCGCCCCGGCTCAGCCGCCTATGAAACACTGGAATTTGAAACCACCCGCCTGCGGATCGAAGCCGGTGAAACCCCGCGTTCCAGCCCTTCCACCCAGGCCACCAGCACGCTGGCGCTGTGGAACAGCAAGTTGCCGGAGCAGCAATCCGAGCTGGCCTGGCGGCTGGCGATTCCGGTTTCAGCGCTGATTCTGAGTCTGGCGGCGATTCCACTGGCCTTTTTTAATCCCCGTGGCGGACGTGCTTCCAACTTACTGGTCGCTGTTTTTGCTTATTTCTTCTATTACAACTGCATCAATATTGCCCAGGCATGGATTGCCGATGGCAAAGTCCCGGCCATGCTGGGCATGTGGCCTCTGCACGGATTGGCAATATTGATTACGCTGGCTTTGTTTGCGTGGCGCAGCAAATTGCGCGGAGCTTAAAATGAGCCTGCTGTCCCGTTATTTAATGCGCGAATTATCGCTGTTTATTTTATTCGCGCTAATTGGCTTATTAGGCCTCTATACCTTTTTTGATTTAATTGCCGAGCTCGGTGATCTGGGTGTGGGCGGCTACACGCTGCGTGATGCGCTGATCTATGTGGCGCTGCGCACGCCTGCTAATGCTTATCAGCTGATGCCCATTGCCGTACTGATCGGCGGTGTGTTTGGCCTGTCTCATTTATCCGGCTCATCGGAGCTGACCGTGATGCGTGCATCCGGGGTGTCATTGCGCCGCTTATTAGTCTGGCTGTGTTTAATCGGCACTTTTTATGCCACGCTGACTTTTCTGCTGGGTGAATATATCTCCCCGGCCGGTAACCGGATGGCCAATCAACACCGGCTGGCAGCCACTCAGTCGATGCTGGTGGGTGATTTTCGCTCCGGCGTCTGGATTAAAGACGGCAAACAAATCGTTAATATCGCAGAAATGCTGCCCGATCTGACCGTGGTCCATGCCCGTATTTATGAATTTGGCAAAACACTGACCTTAGAAAGAGTCATTGAAGGCCATAACGGCCGCTTTCAGGGGAAGGGCAACTGGACCTTGCAAAAGGCCACAGTCACGCAGTTTCTGCCAGAGCATGCCGGTGTGGCCCTCAGCAAACCGGCGACCTTTAACTGGCAAACCTCCATTTCTCCTGCCATGCTGGCCGTGCTGCTGGTTGAGCCTTCCCAGATGTCGGCCACCTCTTTGCTCAGCTATATCGACCATTTAAAACGCAATAAACAAAAAACTTCACGCTACGAGCTGGCGCTTTGGGGCAAACTCTTCTACCCCTTAGCCTGTCTTTCTATGGTGCTGATTGCCCTGCCCTTTGCCCAGTCGCAAAGACGCAGTGGTAATGCCGGTATCCGGATCTTTATCGGGATTACCAGTGGCCTGGTCTTTCACTTTTTAAACCAGATTGTGATCTATCTGGGGGACCTGTATGGCTGGCCGCCTCCGGTGGTTGTCTCTATTCCTACCCTGCTCTTTCTGACTGCTGCGGCACTGATGTTGTGGCGGCAAGAGAAACGCTGACCTGCTGAGCCTGCCGGCAACCGGATTAGCTCAACAAAACGCTTAAGAATTTTTGATTTAATCAGGAGTTTTCCATGCATGTTTTACTCACCGGTGGTGCGGGCTATATTGGCTCGCATACCTATATTGAATTGCTTGCAGCAGGCTTTAAGCCGGTTATTTTTGATAATTTTTATAATGCCAAACCAGAAGTTCTGAACCGTATTGCCACCATTACCGGCCAGCCAGCCGAATATGTGGAAGGCGATGTGCGCGATGCCAGTGCTTTAGCAGATCTGTTTAAACGTTATTCATTCAGTGCCGTTATTCACTTTGCCGGTCTGAAGGCCGTAGGTGAATCAGTCGAAAAACCACTGATGTATTACGACAATAATGTAGTGGGCACACAGCGCTTGCTGGAAGCCATGGTGAATGCCGGCGTTAAAAATCTGGTGTTCTCCAGCAGTGCCACCGTATATGGCGATCCGCATGCGGTACCCATTACCGAAGATTTCCCGCTGTCTGCCACCAATCCTTACGGCCGTTCCAAATTAATGGTCGAAGATATGGTGCGGGATATTTTCCGTGCCGATCCATCATGGAATTTTGCCCTGCTGCGCTATTTCAACCCGGTGGGCGCGCATATTTCCGGCCTGATTGGTGAAGATCCGCAGGGTATTCCTAATAATCTGATGCCGTTTGTCGCCCAGGTTGCCGTTGGCAAACGCGAAAAACTATCGGTATTTGGTAATGACTATCCCACACCAGATGGTACCGGTGTGCGGGACTATATCCATGTGGTGGATCTGGCGCGTGGCCATGTCAAAGCACTGCAAAAACTGGCCACCGTGCCCGGCCTTGTCACTGTGAATCTGGGCACCGGCGTGGGTTATTCGGTGCTGGATATGGTTAAAGCGTTTGAAAAAGCCTCTGGCAAAGCCGTGCCCTATCAGATTGTGCCGCGCCGCGCCGGCGATATTGCCGCCTGCTACGCCGACCCTGCCTCAGCCCTGGCGGTACTGGGCTGGCAGGCAGAAAAAACGCTGGATGATATGTGCCAGGACAGCTGGAAATGGCAGAGCCAGAATCCAAATGGCTTTAACTAAAAACTAAGCCCGTCTTGCCGGCATCACAAAAGCGCACTCTGGTGCGCTTTTGTTTTTTATTTCCCAATAATCCCTAAGTTTTATGTAATCTACCATGTATGATAGATTACATAAGGTCTTGATATTACTTAAGCAATCACAGTAAGTAAGAGCAATTCCGCTTTCCATGCCACAAAAATTAATGGCCCCTGCTTATGCATCCTAATGATCCAGTCATCCTGCAGCGAACAACCGCCCTAAGCTACCGGGATGCGCACAGCGGACAAATCATAGGCATTATCGCCGCCACGATTTTATTTATTGCACACCAGGCCGATCACTCGCTGCTGATTTTAAGCCTTTGGTGGTCTGCCACGACAGCGCTGGCCCTGTTTCGCCTGGCTATTTTCAGAAAATACCATAAGAATCCATCCGCCCATCACTTTAGTTACTGGCGGAAAATCCATCTGATCGGCGTCACCCTGACCGGCCTTGTCTGGTGTGCGGGCGGCGTTTATTTCATGCTGAGCAGCACCATTGTGCTGAAAATGTTTACGACCTTTGTCTTTTCCGGGCTGGTGGTCGGGTCACTCCCGGTTCTGGGCTCCATGATTCCGGCTATGCGAATCTACCCTTTTCTGATGATTCTGCCGATCTGGCTGAATGCGTTTATTAATCCGGCTCAGATGGATATGATTTTAGGCGGCATGAATCTGTTCTTTTTCCTGACGCTGATGAAAACCGCCCGCTCCTACCACGACACCATTGTGGAAGGGCTGATTCTGGAGTTAGACCAGACCCGGCTGGCAGAAGACTTAGTAAAAGCCAGAAATGAAGCGGAACAGGCAAACCGGACTAAAAGTGAATTTATTGCCAATGTCAGCCATGAAATCCGCACTCCGATGAATGGCATTCTGGGTATGGCGCATTTATTAGAACAATCGCCCTTATCGGCAGCACAAAAAGAAAACGTTGAAGTGATTTGTAATTCGGCCGATTTACTTTTAGCGCTGGTCAACGATGTTCTGGATTTATCCAAGATAGAAGCCAATTGCCTGGAAATTGCTGCCAAACCGATCAATCTGGCTGATTTACTGAATGAAATGTATAAAATGTTCAGCCTGAGCGCAAAAAGTAAGGGCTTAACCTTAATCCTCGATTATCAGGGTGATGCCCATATTTCAATTATGGGAGATGAATTACGCCTGCGGCAGGTCATGATTAACTTATTGGGTAATGCGATTAAATTTACCACTAAAGGACAAATCACACTGCAAGTGCGCTCGCAAATGATGAACGAGCGATATGCATTAAACTTTGCCGTGATTGATACCGGCATTGGTATTCCGGCGGACCGGCTGGAGCATATTTTTGATGCCTTTGTGCAGGCCGATGGCTCTTCCACCCGTGAATAC
>JBOFGM010000365.1:0-7047 GCA_051649105.1 Iodobacter sp.
CCGAAGGCGACCCAGGTGCCAACGCCCGTTGCAACCCCGCTGCCTAAGCCGCCGAAAGCAACACCTGTTCCGGCAGCCAAACCCAGCAAAGCACCTGCTGTAGCAGAAACACCTGCGCCAGTTGCAAAACCTGCAAAGCCAGCAGCAGCGCCAAAATCAGGCCTGACAGCCGCACTGGAAGAAGAAGGTTTAATGAGTCTGAATAAACCCGGAGCCAAACCCGGCGGAAAAGGCAATAACCCCAATGCCACGGTGAATACCGGGCCGGGATCAGGCAGCGGAAACAGCAGTTTCAGCAGCAAAGGCGGGCTGGATAGCTATCGCAGCAAAGTATCCCAGCTGATCCGCTCCAAATTGATTTATTCCAATGATAAGGGCAACCCTAATGCGGTATTTAAAATCCGCGTCTTGCCCAATGGTGAAATTCAATCCGTTGATTTAAGTAAATCAAGTGGTGATCAGGTTTATGATGAGGCGGCCAAACGGGCTATTTTGGCGATGCAAAAAATGCCTGCCCTGCCTGATAATAAATTATTCAGTGGCGAGCTGAGAGAATGGACCATTAACTTCCAGCGGCATGAATAAGCCCGCAGATTGCACCGGATACGCTGCCGGCCTGCTGAGTTTTGTAACCCGGCGGGCCCGAATCCAAATCATGGAGAACACAATGCTTTGGCGTAAAATTTTTACCCTGTTTTTTATCGGCATGACCAGCCAGGCCATGGCCGATATGACCATTGATGTGGTCGGTGTGGGTGCAACGCAATATCCGATTGCGCTGGCTCCGTTTCAAAATGAAATTCAACAGTCTCAGCCGCTGACTCCGGTGATTAACGATGATTTAACCCGCAGCGGGCTGTTTAAAGTGATCGGAGCCGGCGATCTGTCACCGGTGCCTTATATGCCGGAGCAGGTGAACTACAGCACCGCACTGGCTAAAGGCGCGCAAACCATGGCCATTGGCCGGGTCACCCCTGAAGGCGGAGCCTTTAAAGTACAATTTTGGCTGATTGATCTGGCCAGCAAAAAACCACTGATCAGCTGGGAACGTCAGGCTACCGCCGGACAAATGCGCCGGGTGGGCCACCAGATTGCCGATCTGATTTATCAGCAAATCACCGGCAAGCCAGGTGGGTTTAATTCGCGGATTGCCTATGTGCTTAAACAGGGCAAACGCTTTGAGTTACAGGTATCCGATGCCGATGGATTTGGCGCGCAATCCATTTTAGTTTCCAGACAACCAATGATGTCGCCAAAATGGTCACCCGATGGCGGCAAACTGACTTATGTCTCGTTTGAAGACCAGAAACCTGTGGTTTTTGTTCATGAACTGTCATCAGGCAAACGCTGGAAAGCCGCTAATTTCAAGGGCAGCAACTATGCACCGGCCTGGTCACCCAACGGCCGTGAACTGGCCGTGGTTCTGACACAAACAGGCAGCTCGCAGATCTATCTGATTAACAGCGATGGCAGCGATTTGCGGCAAATCAGCCGGGGCGGTGAAATCAATACCGAACCTGCTTTTTCGCCAGACGGGCGCTTTATTTACTTTACCTCTGACCGTGGTGGCAGCCCGCAAATTTACCGTATGACAACGAGTGGCGGCAATACAGAGCGGGTAACCTTCCAGGGCAGCTATAACAGCTCAGCCAAGCTGAGCCCGGATGGTAAAAACCTGACCTTTATCAGCCGCGATGGCGGCTTCAGAGTGGCGATTATGGAACTGGCCACACGCCAGGTTCAGCTACTGACCGATACCGGTTCGGCCGATTCGCCTAGTTTCTCGCCTAACGGACAAATGATTTTGTATGAAGCCAAAGCCGGTGGACGCGGCGTACTGGCAGCAGTATCAAGTGATGGAAGAGTAAAACAGCGCCTGAGAGCGCAAGCCGGAGATGTAAGACAGCCCGCATGGGGACCTTTATTAAGGTAAATCTACCTTTTGCGGAACTTGCGCTAAGCTAAATGTCATACCTGACCTAAGCTTAGCTTTATTTAAGATTCAGACTTAATGATTAAGGATTGATACCATGAAAAAAGTAGCACTCAGCCTGATTATGACTGCATTACTGGCCGCTTGCGCCAGCACCCCTGTTCCAACAACAACACCTGCTGATCAGGGTACAAACGGTAGCAGCAGCAACCCGGCTGCAACAACCAACCCTGCCGTCGTTGATCTGACCCAGGGCCAGAAAAAAGCATTTACTGAACTGACTGATCCAAACAGCATTCTGTCTAATCGTCGCGTGTACTTTGATTTTGATTCCTTTATTGTTCGCCCGGATTTTCATGAGCTGGTGCAAGCCCATGCAAAATACTTAAATACCCATAAAGATGCCAAAGTAATCCTGCAAGGCCACACCGATAACCGTGGTACTGCTGAATACAATCTGGCGCTGGGTCAAAAGCGTTCCGATGCCGTACGCAAAATGTTTAATGTTTTAGGTGTGCCAGACAGCCAGATCGAAACCGTCAGCTTCGGTGAAGAACGTCCGCTGGAAGCCGGTGAAGGCGAAGAAATCTGGGCGCGTAATCGTCGTGCAGAAATTCTGTATAACGGTGAATCTGCTCAGTAGTCACTTGCCGCTGGCGTAAAAATCGCCTAGGCTTGGCGCGGACGGACTTGGTCCGTCCGCGCGTTATCCACCTCACATCAGACCAATCTATGAAACGAATTGCTACCCTGCTCTTGCTGGCTTTCTCTATTCAGGCTCACGCTGGTCTTTTTGATGACAATGAGGCGCGTCAGCAATTAAATGAATTAAAAAATGCCCAGACCCAGGCACAAAAACGCACAGAAGAACGTCTGCAGCAGCTGGAAGCGGGCAATAACCGCTCGCTGGAATTATTAGGACAAATGGAAAAACTGCGCCAGGAGCTCTCTACCCTGCGCGGACAAAATGAAGTATTACAATTTAATCTGGATGAAGCGGCTAAACGCCAAAAAGATCTGTATACCGATCTGGATGCCCGCGTACGCGCCATAGAATTAGCCAAAGTGGAAAGCAAAGCAGCTGCCGTCGTGTCAGAGCAACAACAATTTGATGATCTGGTGCAACTGACCCGTACTGGCAAACATAAAGAAGCCACGGTTGCACTGCAAAAGTTTATTAATGAGAATCCCGGTTCAGCCCAGCTGCCTACAGCCTATTACTGGCTGGGTGTCAGCCAGACAGCATTAAAGAATTACAAAGGTGCTAATACCTCTTATCAGCAGGTGCTGGCCAGCAAAGATGAGGTACGCTCTCCGGACGCCTTATTTGGTTTAGCCATTGTGGCCAATGCCCAGGGCGATAAAAAATTGTCGCGCAAATATTTGCTGCAACTGATTGAGCAATATCCGCAGGCAGAAAAAGCTGCCGCGGCCAAAAAGGCACTGCTGGCCACGAATTAACCCGGCTGCAGTGCTTATTATCCCGGCGTCACCGATTGGGCTGACGCCGTTTTTATTTCCACCGGACTGTTTTCCGGTTTGCCGCAGCAAGGCTGTTAAAAGCCTGGCATACGGCTTAGGAGCATTATCTTGAAAGACGCATTACGTATTACGGAAATATTCTGTTCACTACAGGGCGAAACCACCCGCATGGGCTTGCCCACGGTGTTTATCCGCCTGACCGGCTGTCCGCTGCGCTGTGGCTATTGCGACAGCGCCTATGCTTTTCATGGCGGCGAGTCCCAAAGCTATCAGGCCATTATCGATAAAGTGACCTCGTTTAAGACCCGGCATATATGTGTTACCGGCGGCGAGCCGCTGGCACAAAAAGGGGTGCATGAATTAATGACCCGCCTTTGCGATGCCGGCTATTCACTCAGCATCGAAACCAGCGGTGCCATGTCGATTGCCCAGACTGATCCACGCGTTTCCCGCATTCTGGATATTAAAACGCCGGGTTCTGGTGAATTATCCAGGATGCACTGGGAAAACCTGACTTACTTGACCCGGAATGACGAAATTAAATTCGTTTTGTGCGATCGTGCAGATTATGAATGGGCCCGCGATCTGATTCGTGAGCGTCATTTAGAAGACCTGGCTCCGGTGCTGATGTCACCGGTCTGGGAAACACTTCCCCCTGCCGACCTGGCAGCCTGGGTGCTGGAAGATCATTTACCGGTACGGGTACAAGTGCAATTACACAAGATCCTCTGGGGTGAACGTCCCGGCGTCTGATGGACCACAGTATGTATTGGAAACGTTGGCTGATTCGTATTAAGCACTTACCAGACCGCAGCCGGGCTACGCTCGCCCTGTGGTTTGGTGCCGCCCTGGTGGGGCTTGTGGCCGTGGTTTTGGCCAAAGCCGCCGACAGTTCACTGGCGCTGTTTCACAGCCTGAGTGAACGCTGGGCATGGTGGCCGTTTTTTGCTCTGCCTTTTGGCGGGATGGCCATACGCTGGCTGATGCAAAGAATGGGCAAAGGCTCAGAAGGCAGCGGAATTCCGCAAGCCATGGCGGCATTACAAGTCAATGATCAGCCGGCGCTGATACGGCAATTACTCAGCCTGCGTATTGCCATCGCCAAATTTATTGGTGTGGTGGCAGGTCTGGGATGTGGCTTTGTGCTGGGACGCGAAGGGCCGACGGTGCAAATTGGTGCCAGCCTGATGTATGCCTGCAGACGCTTTATCCCCCTGTCCGACGCCGTATTTCGCCGTCAGCTGATCCTGGCCGGCGGCGCAGCAGGGATTGCAGCGGCATTTAATACCCCATTAGCCGGCATTGTCTTTGCCTTTGAAGAGCTGGCCCGTTCGGTAGAAGAAAAAACCTCCGGCAAACTGCTGGGGGCCGTTATTTTATCAGGGGTGGTGTCTTTAGCTATTCAGGGTGATTACATCTACTTTGGCCGCATTCATGTACCGGGATTCAGTTACAGTATTTTATTTCCCATGCTGATTGTGGCCGTCAGTGCCGGCCTGATTGGCGGCTTATTTTCATGGCTTTGTGTCCATCAGGAACGCTGGCTGCCGCTGAAAGTCCGGATCTGGCGCTCGGAATATCCGTATTGGTTTGTTGCCAGTTGCGGCCTGCTGATTGCCTGTATGGGGCTGGCTGCACCGATTTTTGGCAGCGGGGCTGAAATCACCAGTGCCGTGGTATCCGGGCATGAAACAATGAGCTGGTATTTCTTACCGCTGAAATTTGCAGGCTTACTGGCCACCTTTTTAACCGGCTTGCCGGGCGGCATTTTTGCCCCGTCCTTGTCGATGGGAGCAGGGATCAGCAGCTGGTTTTTACCCTTGTTTGACAGCGGGATTCATATCAAGCTGATTGCCATTGGTATGGCAGCCATGCTGGCTGCAGTGACCCGGGCGCCACTGACTTCCGCCATTATTCTGATCGAAATGACCGACGGACATGAAATGGTGATTTCAATTCTGGCCGCGGCCATGATTGCCTCCACAGTGGCCAGACTATTTGGTACTAATCTTTATCATGATTTGGCAGAAAGAGCTTTGCAGCGGCTGACAACGACCTGAGGTACATCATGCGTTTTCTGATTTTTGCTTTGATTGCCGGCCTGGTTCAGGCCGCAGAACCGCCTGGGCCCGATGGCTTAAGCGGTCCGGAATTAGCGCAATTTTTGCAACGGCTGCAAAACGCGGCACAACAAGATAATCCGCAGGAGCTGGCTAAGCTGGTGCAATTTCCCCTGCGGGTCAATCAGGGATCTCAAAAGCATAAAATGATCAGCAAACGCCAGTTTATGGCGTCCTGGCAGACCATTATCACGCCTGAGATTAAAACAGCCCTGCTGGCGCAAACGCCGGACACCTTATTCAGAAACAGCCGTGGCGCGATGGTGGGACAAGGCGAATTATGGTTCAGCGCAATATGCGCCGACAAAACATGCCTTAAGCATCAAGTATTGCTCAGCACCGTGAACCACCCCGGCAACAACTAAACACTTTACTTAAGAAGTTAATCATTATGACTAAAAAACCTGCAATTATTTTACTCTCCGGCGGACTGGATTCCGCCACCTGCCTTGCCATTGCCAAAGCCGAAGGCTTTGCGCCTTATTGTCTGTCATTTGACTATGGCCAGCGGCATAAGGCTGAGCTGCAAGCCGCCGCCCGCGTGGCAGAAGCCCTCGGTGCCGTTGAACACCGTATTCTGAAAATTGATCTGGCAGGTTTTGGCGGCTCGGCGCTGACCGATGCCAATATCGCAGTGCCAACCGATGGCGGCAAAGAAGGCGAGATTCCGGTGACCTATGTGCCGGCACGCAATACCGTTCTGCTCTCTTATGCTTTAGCCTGGTCAGAAGTACTGAAAGCCGATGATATTTTTATTGGCGTAAATGCAGTGGATTATTCCGGCTATCCGGATTGCCGCCCGGAATATATTGCTTCTTTCCAGGCAATGGCAAGGCTGGCAACCAAGGTGGGCGTAGAAGGCTCCAAGCTCACTATTCATACCCCGCTGCTGAAGCTGACCAAGGGCGAAATCGCCCAAAAGGGTACAGAACTGGGCGTGGATTATGCGCTGACCGTGACCTGCTACCAGGCCGATGACGATGGCCGCGCCTGCGGAGAATGTGAAGCCTGCCGCTTACGCAGTGCCGGTTTTGCTAATGCGGGTCTGAAAGATCCAACCCGCTATCAGCCAAAATAAGCGCCACAGGCCGGGTCATTGCTGACCCGGCCTGAATACTATTTTTGAGCGGCCAGCCAGCGTGCAGCATCCAGCGCAAAATAGGTCAGAATCCCATCCGCGCCGGCCCGTTTAAAGCCCATCAGGCTTTCCAGTACCACCGCCTCTTCATTCAGCCAGCCATTCATCGCCGCCGCCTTCAGCATCGCATACTCACCCGATACCTGATAAACAAAGGTAGGCACGGCAAATTCGTCTTTAACGCGGCGAACCACATCCAAGTACGGCATGCCCGGCTTCACCATCACCATATCTGCCCCTTCGGCCAGATCCAGCGCAACTTCATGCAAGGCTTCATTCAGATTAGCCGGGTCCATTTGGTAAGTTTTCTTATCTGCCTTACCTAAATTGGCGGCCGAGCCGACCGCGTCGCGGAACGGGCCATAAAAGGCCGA
>JBOFGM010000366.1:0-2060 GCA_051649105.1 Iodobacter sp.
AGTTTTGCATCATCTTTGTGACATGCAGAACATGCAGTTTCTGGTGACGGATAACCGACTAATTCACCATTGGCATCGCGGAAGATCCCTGCGATAACATCAAAGTTACCACTGTGGAAACGGTGGGCGACGGTGAATAAGTCTTTGTTATTGAAAGTGACTTCTGGATTAATGACTTTGCTACCGTCTTCACCTTTAGAAACCACTGTTTTATGGCCTGATGCACCTGTTGTATCGTTGTGACAGTTCATACATTGATCAAAAGTGTAAGTTCCGTGTCTGGTGCCCTTGATATAATCTAAGGTGCCGTGACAGGCGTTACATTTTGCTTCTTCTACGGTAATTCGAGCAGGATCTGTCATTCGAGCTTTAACTACTGCAGAAGCATCTAAGCTATAGAATTTAACAGGAGCAGTGTTACCAATTGGATTTGTTGGGCCAAATTCAAGTCCTGTGGCATTACAGCTACTCACTTTACCTGCTTTGATACAGACGTTGGCTTCTGAACTGACGTAGATAGTACCAACAGCTTGGGCATCGGGAATATCTTTTACGAAGGTTAATACACCATCTGCCAGCGTACCATTTTCAAGCTTAAGAGCGATTGCTGTTGGTTTGACATCTCTCCAAGCATAAACAGTACCATCAGTGGTTACGTTACCCAGTAATAAGCCGTTAGCCACAAACATACCAGTAGGGTTAGTTGTCGCGTTATACACTTTTAAATCGGTTCCGTTAGGAATTGCAGCGCCATTCATGGTCACATTGGCTTTTAATGTCAATGTTTTCATTCCAGGTGTTGCTGAAGTCGCTACTGCAGCACTGGTAAAGTCAACTTTGAATAGGCTTGCATACTCAGCGCGTTTACCGACACTGTGTACAGCTTCAGGTGTTAAGCTACCGCTGCCATGGCAAGATTTACATTGAGTATCATCAGCTTGGGCTAAACCAAATTCTGAATGGTTTTCGCCAGTGGTGAAGTTCACATTGATATGACAACCCACACAAGCTTGTGCATAAATATTGGTGTTATAACTTGGTGCACCATCATGACAAGATTTACATTCTTTCAAATCAGATGGGAAACCAACTTCACCAAAATATTCTTTTGCTTCGCCACTTAAGCTGTCACTGATGTGATGACCTGCGTGGATCCTGTGGATCATGGGGGCAAAATCAAATACCCAACCTTCGGCCAGTTGTGCATCACTTGGAACGAGATCAGGGTTATGGCAAGTTACGCAGTTTTTAACATCTTGGTAGTTATGGTGGGCTTCAATCTTCGCGATATGGCCGTCTACTTCACCGTGACAGTTTTTACATGCCGCACTAGATACTGTGTCTTTACCCGATACACCTAATTCATCTGTTGCAGGGATAAAATCAACGGGTACAGACAAAATCTTGTCAGATAGGAGAACACCTGTACTATCGGCGATGTTGTAAGCACGTAAAAAGACTCTGTGTACTGCGTTTGGATTATCATTTGGATTGATAATTGGCGCTGCGCCACCATAAGTCCAAGTTGCTGTGTAAGTGCCTGGCGTCGCTGTATCTTCGGTTAAAGTACAAGCGTTTTTAGTTCCGTTCAGGCCGTTTAGAGTACAAGTTAACGAAGTGCCAGCGGCATTTGCCGTGGCATTATTTTGCCACTCAATCGGTGCGCCAGTACCTGAGGTGTTTTCATTTGCTGTTAAAGAATAAATTGCAATTTTATCCAGTCCTTTGAAAGGGACTACTTTGCCTGCATTTTTACCCGTAACAGTAAATTTAACACTGAAGCCTTCACTGCTGGTCACTTTAATGTCTGCAGGACTTAACGTGAATGCCAGATCTGTAATGGATTGAGCTGTCGTTGCGAAGGAACCCGCAGGGGCTCCGGGTGTACCTGGTGTTCCGGGAGTGCCTGGTGTTCCGGGTGTACCTGGTGTGCCAGGTGCCCCATCTTGACCATCGCTTCCGTCCCCGCAGGCGGTAAGACTTAAGGTACTGACGAGAGCCAGTTCCAGTAGAGATTTATTGTAGTTTTTCATCATCGCGTCCCTTTTTCTATCTATAAG
>JBOFGM010000367.1:0-6424 GCA_051649105.1 Iodobacter sp.
AATCACCGCAATAGAAAGCGGTGCCACCACGCGGCAGCTCCATTTCAGGCCAAACAACGGCCAACCCGACAGGCCGGAATGCTCTTCCAGCAAGGGCCAGACACGCCAGCCGGCAAACAGCGCCACACCAATACCGCCCAGCGGCATCATTACATTGGAAACGCTGTAATCCATCAGATCAAAAATGGTTTTACCAAAAAAGGTAATATCTGACCACGGACCAAAAGATAAGGACGCCGGAATACCACATAAAAACACCGCTAAAGACAGCGATAAAATCACCGGACGGCGTGGCAGCTTGTATTCATCCAGAAACAGTGTGGCAATCAGCTCCAGCATCGAAACCGAGGAAGTGAGCGCCGCCACCGATAACAGGGCAAAAAAGGCAATGGCAAACACCTGACCAAAAGGCAGGCTGGCAAATACCACCGGCATAGTCATAAAGGTCAGGCCGGGGCCGGCTGTCGGATCCAGTTTAAAAGCAAACAGAGCCGGGAAAATCATCAGACCGGCTAAAATTGCCACGGTACAAGAGAGCCCCACCACCCAGGCCGCAGAATGCAGCACCGGTGTTTCTTGCTTAACGTAAGAGCCGTAAGCAATCATCCCGCCCGTACCCAGCGACAGGGAAAAGAAGGCCAGACCCAGAGCATCCACCACCATGGCCGGGTTCAGCTTAGAAAAATCAGGAGCAAAAAAGGCCACCACACCCTGCCATGCGCCAGGCAAGGTCAGTGAGCGGGCAATCAGCACCAGCATAATAATAAAGAGGCCCGGCATCAGAAATTTACTGGCGCGCTCAATGCCTTTTTCAATCCCGCCGATCACAATACCCAGGGTAGCCAAAACAAACACGCCATGGGTCAGAATCGGCCAGAAAGGGTTAGATACATAATGCTGAAACGTATCTTTTAATACCTTGGTGTCCGTGGTCAGCACCGAGCCATCGATGGCCAGCGCCAGGTAGGCTAAGGTCCAGCCGCCCACCACACTGTAAAAGCTGTACAGCACAAACCCGGCAAAGATCCCCATTAAACCAATCAGCGGCCAGTGCTTACCCGCCAGCTTACGGAACATTCCAACCGGGCCGGTTTGTGCGCTGCGGCCAAGGGTAAATTCCACCACCATTTGGGCAAGGCCCAGGGTAAAACTAAAAAACAGAAACAGCAGTAAAAATACGCCGCCCCCATTCATCGCGGTGACATAAGGAAATTTCCAGATAGCTCCAAGGCCAATGGCAGAGCCGGCAGCAGCCAGAATAAAGCCCAGCTTGGAACCCCAGCTGGATCGGGTGGTCAGGGTAGTCATATGAGATGGTCCTTTAAGTATTGGATCACAGGGACCAACGATTCGGGGGGCCAGAATGCAACAAGGCCGCCTGAATCGGCGGCCTTGGATCGTTCATTCTGTGTGTTTCAGATGACCGGAACCCATCGGGCTGCCTTTGGGCAAGCCAGATAATAATAAGAATAGGTGCGGGTCAGTTTCATCATAGTAAGCGCATCTTCGGCTTTGCAGCGCCGGGCTGTCAAGCCTGGATGGCATAAGGGATGAAGCCGGTTCAAACCGGGCGGCTCCAAAGGGCTCAAATAGAACAGGCAGATAAAAAAACCATAAAAACACTAATATTCAAATACTTAACTTACAAAAACACCCTCTGTCGCTGCAGCAATCACGCTTCACCTGCCGCTAAAAACCGGCCTTAATTGGTAATATCACCCAAAAATAACCCTGTTATGATAGAGGGTGTGGCGATGGCACCGCTCTTAATGTGACAGAAAATAAACGCACTTCACCGCAAGGCGTCAACCGCCAGGGAGATAAATCGGCATCGCTCAGCCACAGGCTGTCCAAAGGCTTTAAGAGATGCTGCTCTTCCCCCCGCTGGCAAAGCAAGGATTCACCCGCAGCTAAAAACCAAAGCAGCGCCGGGGTTTGTTGTACTGGCTGGCTCAATAGCTGCTGTTGCAGCTGATGCGTATAGCGGCCACGCCGGGTCATGATATTAAAATCCACCACCGGCCCGGCTGTTAAGCGGGCATACACCGGAACCTCGCCGGCAAAACAAAGAGGCGGCTCACCCGGGCATAAAGTATGCAGCGGGCCATTATTCAACTGCAGCGCCATCCCCTGCCCCGCCAAAATAGCCAGAGTGCGATCCACGCCGGAAAAATCAGAAAAAGCACCGTTCGCCGCCACCGTGGCCATACTGATACGCCAGTCAAAATCCGCCAGCGACGCGCCCGGCGGATCAACCGCAATTTGCCTCGTTACGCCACCGCCGTTTTTCCATGCTTGCTGTGGTAAATCTTGCTGGCGCAGCAGAGTGGCCATAAGTCATGCCCCGGATGGATAAATGGTAAGTGATCAGGCGCTAACCCTTACTTAATAAGGGTCAGTGCCTGCATGCTACTGGCAACCTATGCCACCGCGTGGCCATCTTGCAATTTCTTGCTGCGGGTGAGGCGGTAAGCATCCCATGCTTTTTCATGAAAAAAATACGCAACGGTATTCACCATCGGCTCAATCAAGGCCAAAAAGCCTGCCATTCCCAGACTGCCTGTGATCAGGTACGCCACACTAAAGGCGACGGTAAAGTGCACCATCGCAAAAGTCATTGTCTTGGCCATGATTGGAGTCCTGTAAATTCATTCAATGAACAAATGATAGTGATTCTCATCTAAAAAGGCCAGTTGAATATCAATAAGCAGACCATAGCAAAAAGCTATTCTATTTAAACTCTGATTGCTTTATCTGAATAAGAGCAAGACGCCCATCCTGCCAGCCTGCATAATTCCCCCATATTGCAACGGCCCCCATCCTTATGAAAATCATCCACACCTCAGACTGGCATCTTGGCCAACACTTTATGGGCAAGACCCGTCAGGCGGAACATCAGGCTTTTTCAGACTGGCTGATCGCCACCGCCATCCGCGAAGAGGCCGATGCCATTCTGGTGGCCGGGGATATTTTTGATACCGGCTCGCCCCCCAGCTATGCGCGGGAGCTTTACAACCGCTTTATTGTGGCGCTGCAAAGCAGCAAAATTCAGCTGATTATTCTGGGTGGCAATCATGATTCGGTAGCCACCTTAAGTGAAAGCAAATCGCTGCTGGCAAGACTCAATACCACGGTGATTGCCGGCGTGGCGGCCGATCCGGCCGATCAAGTGCTGGTGCTCAATCAAAAAGACGGCCAGGCCGGGGCCATTTTATGTGCCATTCCTTTTATCCGTGCGCGGGATGTACAACAAAGCCTGCCGGGGCAAAGTGCAGAAGAAAAGCAATTATCGCTGCAGGACGGGATCTTTCAGCATTACCAGACGATTTATCAGCTGGCCCTGGCTCAAAGCAAAGAGCTGGGAGTGCCGGTCATTGCCACCGGCCATCTGACCACCGTGGGAGCCAGTGCCAGCGAATCGGTGCGTGAAATCTATGTGGGCTCGCTGGATGCGTTTCCCACCAACGCCTTTCCACCGGCCGATTATATTGCGCTGGGCCATATTCATCGCCCGCAAAAAGTAGGCGGACTGGAGCATATCCGCTATTGCGGCTCGCCGATTCCGCTGAGCTTTGATGAAGCGCGGCAAGATAAACAAGTGCTGCTGGTCACCCTTGATCCGGCCGGCCTGCAATCGGTGCAGCCTTTGCCCGTGCCACGGTTTCAGGCGATGCACTCGCTGCGCGGCACGCTGGCCGAGCTGGAAGCCGCCATCACGGAGCTGGCCCAAAGCGCCACCCAAACCATCTGGCTGGAAATCGTGGTGAAATCGGACGACTATCGAAATGATTTACAAAGCCAAATTCAGGCGATGATTGAATATAAGCCACTGGAAGTGCTGCGCATCCGCAAGGAGCGCAACCACAGCGCCCTCTGGCAGCCAGAGCATAAAACCACGCTGGATGAACTGAGCCCCGGTGATGTGTTTAACCAGCGTCTAGCCAGCGAAGAATTAGATCCTGAGCTGCAAAACCAGCTGCAGACACGCTATGCCCAGGTCGTGACCACGCTGCAGGAGGGAAAACAATGAAGCTGCTGACACTGAGATTTAAAAATCTGAATTCCCTCAAGGGCGAGTGGAAGATCGACTTTACCGCGGCCCCCTTTAAAGACAATGGCCTGTTTGCCATTACCGGCCCGACCGGTGCAGGTAAAACCACCCTGCTGGATGCTATTTGCCTGGCGCTTTATCACCAGACGCCAAGAATGAGCACCATTTCTGCAAGCACCAATGAGCTGATGACCCGCCATACGGCAGAGTGCCTGGCTGAGGTGGAATTTGAAGTAAAAGGCGTGCGCTACCGTGCCTTCTGGAGCCAGCGCCGGGCCAGAAATAAAACCGAAGGCGCCCTGCAGGCACCTAAGGTTGAGCTGAGCGATGCCAGCGGGCAAATTATTTCAGACAAGATTAATGAAAAGCTCAGGCTGACCGAAAGCCTGACCGGCCTTGATTTTGGCCGCTTTACTAAATCCATGCTATTAGCCCAGGGGGGCTTTGCCGCCTTTTTAAATGCCGATGCCAATGAACGTGCCGAGCTCCTGGAAGAGCTCACCGGCACCGATATTTATGGCCAGATTTCCCAGCGGGTGTTTGAAGAAACCCGAACCAGTAAGCAGTTACTGGACCAATTGCGCGCCAAAGCCTCGGGCATTGAGCTGCTTAATGACGAGCAGCAAAGCAGTCTGCAGCAAGAAAACGCCGCTCTTTGCACCACAGAGCAAGCGCTGCAAAAAGACATCGCGGCAGTACAAAGCCAGCGCCTGTGGCGGCAAGCGGTAAATCAGGCCAAAGAGCGGCAAACGGCAGCAGAACAACGCCGCGCAGAGGCCGCCAATGCACTGGCTGCGGCCGCCCCGGAGCTGACCCGCCTGGCGCAAAGCGAGCCGGCAGAAAAACTGCATCTGCCCTTTAGCGCCAAAGAGCAGGCGCATCTTGCCGTGCAGCACACCATGGCCGCGCAGAGCGATCTGCAATTGCAGCAAAGCAATACTCAGCAGCATGCGGCCCGGCAACTTTGGCAGGCCAGCCAGCTGGCAGGCCAAATTCATCACAGCCAGCAAACCCGGCTGAGCCAGACACAAAGCCAGCTCAGTGCATTAGAAGAGCGGCTGGCGCAAAACCCGGACCAGGCCCGGCTTGGGGAACAACTCAGCGGCTGGCGGGCACAATTTACCGGCTTAAGCCGGCTGAAGAGCGAAATAACCAGCCTGCACACCGCTCTGCAGCAGCTGGATCTTGCCGCGCTCAGCGGGCAATTAACCGCGCGGCAGGCAGAACAGCAGCAAGCCACGGCCAAGAGCCTTGAAGCGGAACAGGCAGAAAACACCGCCACCATGGCGCTCAATACCCTGTTAGCCGGCCGCAGCGAAGCGGATTTACGCCAGCACTGGCAAGAACTGTCGGCCCGGGATCTGAAAATCAGCCAGCTGGATGCCCTGGCAAAAAACCAGTTAAAAACCAGTCAACAGCTGCAAGAGCTGGCCGGCACACTGACAGAGCGCGAAATGCTGTCTGCCAGCAAAGAGCAGGCCCTGCTGCTGCTTAGAAATCAGTTTTCCAGCCTGAAACAGCAGGTGGCCGATAAGCAAAAATTACTGGAACAAGAACAAAAGATTCAGGATTTATCTGCCCACCGTCAGCAATTACAGCCAGGGGAAGCCTGCCCGCTGTGCGGCTCACACGAGCATCCGGCCATTGCCGCTTATCAGGCACTGAATGTATCCGACACCCAGACGGCACTGGCCGAAAAACAGGCCGAGCTGGAAACCCTGACCGAACAAGGCCAGGCCTTAAAGCTGGATCATGCCCGGCTGGCCGCCGAAATCAGCGCGCTGCAAGCACAGCACCAGGCTTTGCGGACACTGCAAAGCGAGCAAGAAGAAAACTGGCAGGCTCTTTGCCAGCAGCTGGCCGTTCCTGCTAACAGCCAGCCGGAGCCGCTGCAACAGCAGCAGCTTGCCGCCATGAAAGAAGCAGAAACCACCCTGGCGGATGTCAGCCAGCGGAAAAACCAGCTGGATCTGGCCAGACAAAACCGGCAACAGGCCGGTCAGGCGCTGGCCACCCTCAGCCAGAATCTGCAACTGCTGGCTCAACAACTGAAAAACACCCGCCATCAGCAACAAGATTTAGAGCAGCGGCTCAGCCAGAGTGAAGCAGAGCAAACCCATCACAGCGCCGCGCTTTGCCTCTCTTTACCCGGGCAGACCCTGCCGGCAGACAGCGAAATCTGGCTGCAGCAGCAAGAAAGCGCCTGGCAAAACTGGCAACAGGATCAGCAGCAGCGCCAGCAACTGCTGCAAGAGCAGTTTATTCAAAGTGAAGCGGCCCGCAGCGCGGAGCAGACCCACCAGGAATGGCTGGCGCGCTGGCAACAAGCTGAGGCCTGCGATCAGGCCCCCCTGCCTCTTTCTGAACAGGCCC
>JBOFGM010000368.1:0-15183 GCA_051649105.1 Iodobacter sp.
TTTTATGCAGCTCAACAAAGCCATCGATCATGACCTTTTCTGTGCCTTCCGGCCCTTCCAGAACAGGCAGCTGATCATTGGAAGCCGCATCAAACTTTTCGCCATAGCTGTTGAGTAAGGCGACTGAACCCCAGCGCGCCATGGCTTTATGCTCTTCAATCCGTACTTCAACACGGTCAGGCCAGTGCCGGCGTACGGTGACTTGTCTCACCCACGGCAGCTTTTCAAAAGCCTGCCGGGTTTTATCCAGATCAAGGGTAAAAAAGGTGCCCCTGAGCTCATTTTTAATAACGTACTGCAACTGCTCTCGTGTGACATGCACTAAGTCGCCATCCACCTTAATCCGCTTAATCGGGAACAAAGGCGAATGGACGGTTAAAAACAGTAAGGCATAAAACAACAGCAGTAAGGCCAGGGCAGTCAGCAAATTGGCGAACCACATGAGCAGCTGAGGTTTATCCCACATAGCTGCTCCCCGCCGTTTCGCCAGACCCGTGCGCAGTCAGCCAGAACAAGACAGGGCTGAAGAGGCTCGGGAAATCCTTAATCACAATCTTTATTCCTTTTCCAGCGTACTGTCCAAGATCTGTAATACGAGATCTTCATAACTTAAGCCTGCTTCACGCGCGGCCATAGGAAACAGACTATGGCTGGTCATGCCCGGTGCGGTATTGGCTTCCAGTAAATAAGGATTACCCGCTTCGTCCATTAAAAAGTCGATACGGGCCCAGCCACGCCCGCCAAGCGCCCAGAAGGCTTGCTTGACGAGGCCAGCGATTTTTTCATTGAGTTCAGCAGACAAACCAGCAGGACAACGGTATACGGTGTCGTCGCGGATATATTTGGCATCAAAATCGTAGAATTCGGTGGCAGGTTCAATTTTTACAAATGACAGTACACGATCACCCAGTACAGCGGCGGTGTATTCTCCTCCACCAATGAACTGTTCTGCAATCACAATATCGTCGTACTTGTAAGCTTCAGTGAAAGCGGCCGCAAGCTCGCCGGCTTGTTTTACTTTGCTCACGCCAATACTGGAGCCTTCACAGGCGGGCTTAACAAATAATGGCAGGCCGAGTTTTTGCTCGATCGCCGCAAAATCACTGTCTTCTGTAAGAATTTCAAAGGCTGGAATCGGCAGATTCAGTGCCTGCCAGAGCAGTTTGCTGCGCAGTTTATCCATACCCAGCGCGGAAGCCAGTACGCCGCAACCGGTGTAGGGCATTCCCATCACTTCTAAAGCGCCTTGCAGCGTGCCATCTTCACCAAACGGGCCATGCAAAATTAAAAAAGCACGGTCAAACCCTTCGCTTTTTAAGGTTTCCAGCGGCTTTTCAGCCGGGTCCAGCGCATAGGCATTCACGCCCCGCGATAACAGTGCCTGCAGTACGCCCTTGCCGCTCAGCAAAGAGATTTCGCGCTCTGATGAAGTGCCGCCCATAACAACGGCTACTTTTCCGTATTTATTCATAGTCCTGCCACTTTGCCTGGAACGCCGCCAATTGTGCCGGCACCCATTGTAATAATCACATCGCCATTTTGTGCTGCCGCCATAATTGCGGCCGGCATATCGCCAATTTCAGCAACAAACTGCGGTTCAATCTTGCCTGCCACGCGCATGGCGCGGGCCAGACTGCGGCTGTTGGCCGCCACGATCGGTGCTTCGCCTGCGGCATAGACTTCAGCCAGCAGCAAACCATCCACCGTTGATAACACTTTTACAAAGTCTTCAAAGCAATCGCGGGTACGGGTATAGCGGTGCGGCTGAAAAGCCAGTACCAGACGACGCCCAGGAAATGCACCACGGGCAGCGGCAATGGTAGCGGCCATTTCCACCGGATGGTGGCCATAATCGTCAACGAAGGTAAAGCTGCCGCCACTTGGAATGGCAATTTCGCCATAACGCTGAAAGCGCCGGCCCACACCCTGAAAATTGGCCAGTGCAGATTGAATGGCCGCTTCATTGGCACCGACTTCAATCCCGACCGCAATGGCCGCCAGCGCGTTTAATACATTGTGCATGCCCGGCATATTCAGCGTGATGGGCAGGCGGCGTGATTCGCCGTTTTCCCATACCGCATCAAATTGCATCCGGCCATCCAGTGAAACAATATTTTCTGCCCGCAGCATGGCATCCGCACTGACGCCATAGCTGGTAATCGGGCTGGTGACCTGTGGCAGAATTTCGCGCACATAAGGATCATCGATACATAGTACGGCACGGCCGTAGAAAGGCAGGTGCTGCAGGAAGGTAATAAATGCCTTCTTCAGATTATTAAAGTCATGACCATAGGTATCCATATGGTCCTGATCAATATTGGTCACCACAGAAATCACCGGCGTCAGCAGCAAAAAGGACGCATCGCTTTCATCGGCTTCAGCGACTAAAAAGTCGCCATGGCCCAGGCGGGCATTGCTGCCGGCAGCATGTAATTTACCGCCAATCACAAAGGTCGGATCAAGGCCGGCCGCTTCCAGAATCGAGGCAGTCAGGCTGGTGGTGGTAGTTTTGCCATGGGTGCCGGCAATGGCGATCCCTTGTTTCAGGCGCATCAGTTCGGCCAGCATTTGCGCTCGTGGCACAACCGGGATCTTGCGGCTGCGCGCTTCGACCACTTCAGGGTTATCTTCTTTTACCGCGCTGGAAATGACAACGACGTCGGCATTGGCAACATATTCTGCCGCATGGCCAAGATGCACATGGGCACCGGCCGCAGCAAGGCGCTGGGCGCTGGCATTGCTGCCAAGGTCTGAGCCGCTGATTTCAAAACCAAGGTTCAGCAATACCTCAGCGATGCCGCTCATGCCGACCCCGCCTATGCCTACAAAATGGATGCGTTTCACTTTATGTTTCATCATCAACTCTTACTGGGTTTATTCTTTTAAATGCAGTATTTGCCGGTGGTTTATACCGGCAGGCTACGATGCTAATTCTTCAATAACAGATACGACTTGCAGTGTTGCATCCGGTTTGGCCAGAGTCCTTGCCTTTGACGCCAGTTGCAGGCATTGCCCGCGCTGGGTTTCGGTCAGGATTTTGGCAAAACTGGCGGCAGTAAATTGTTTTTGCGGCAAAAGCAGGCCGGCCTGGTTTTCACTTAAATAGCGGGCATTGCCAGTCTGATGGTCGTCCACCGCATGGGGAAAAGGCACCAGTACGGAGGCCGTGCCCACACAGGCCAGCTCTGCCACAGTCAGCGCTCCGGCGCGGCACAATACCAGATCTGCATCGCTATAGGCATGGGCCATATCACTAATAAAGGCGACGCACTCCGCATCCACCCCCGCAGCCGCATAATTGGCGCGCAAAGCTTCAATATGTTTTTCACCCGCCTGGTGAAGCACCAGAGGTCTTTGCCCGGCCGGCAACAGAGCCAGTGCCCTGGGTACTTCTTCATTAAACACCTGAGCGCCCAGACTTCCGCCCACAACCAGCAGCTTTAACGGGCCGCTGCGATTGGCAAAACGGGCCTCAGGAATTGGCATGGCCTGAATTTCATCGCGCACCGGGTTACCAATACACCCTTCTTTACCCGGAAAGGCCGAAGGAAAGGCAAACAGCACGCGGTTAGCGATTTTGGATAAAACTTTATTGGTCAGACCAGCCACCGAGTTTTGTTCATGAATCACCAGGGGCAGCCATAACAGACGCATGGCCACGCCACCTGGAAAGCCGGTAAAGCCGCCAAAACCAATAGCCACATCAGGGCGGTATTCATAGATTACTTTTAAAGCCCCAAACAGGGCTTTCAGTTGTACCCATGGCTGGCTGAGTTTTTTCAGTAAGCCTTTACCACGGACACCATCGATATCCAGCGTGACAAGGTCGATGCCATGCTGTGGCACCAGACGCGTTTCCATGCGCCCGGCAGCGCCCAGCCAGATGATTTTCCAGCCACGCGCTTTTAACTCTTCGGCCACGGCCAGAGCGGGGAAAATATGCCCGCCGGTGCCGCCTGCCATCACCAACAGAGTACGCTGACTCATGAGCGGTACCCCCGGATCAGCTGACGGTTTTCATAATCGATGCGCATCAATACACCCAGTGCAATTAAATTAGCCACCACCCCCGAGCCACCAAACGACAGCAGGGGCAGGGTCAGGCCTTTAGTGGGCATCAGGCCCATATTCACGCCAATATTGATAAACGCCTGCACACCCATCCAGATTCCCACGCCCTGAGCCGCCAGAGCCTGCCAGTGACGCTCCAGCTTGGCCGCCTGCACGCCAATCATAAAGGAGCGGAAAATCAGAAAAGCAAACAGCAAAATCACGGTCGCCACGCCCACATAGCCAAATTCTTCAGCAATAATGGCCATTAAAAAGTCGGTATGCGCTTCGGGTAAATAGGAAAGCTTTTCCACGCTGGCACCAAGGCCCACGCCACTCCATTCACCGCGGCCAAAAGCAATCAGCGAGTGACTCAGCTGATAGCCTTTGCCATAGGGATCTTTCCATGGATCTAAAAAGCCCAGTACCCGCTGCATGCGGTAAGGCGAGCTGACCACGAGGCCCACAAAGGCCACCCCTAAAAATAAAAACAGCCCGGCAAACAGCTTCCAGTTAAACCCACCCAAAAACAGGGTGCCCATCGCAATGGCGGTAATCACGGTAAAGGCACCGAAATCCGGCTCCAGCAGCAGCAGCGCACCGATAACGACCATCACCATAAACATCGGGAACAGCACTTTACTCAGGCTGTGCATAAAGCTGCCGGTCATGCTGACCGCTTTGCGCACGGTGTAATCTGCGGCATACAGCACAACAAACAGCTTCATCAGCTCTGAGGGCTGCAAATTAATCACCATCAGTGATAACCAGCGGCGGCTGCCGTTGACTTCGCGGCCGACCCCCGGAATCAGCACCAGCACCAGCAAAATCATGCCGATTAAGAACAGGGTGGATGAATATTGCTGCCAGGTTTTAGTGGAAATTGAAAAAGCAAAAAAGGCTGCGGCAACTCCCACCGTCAGAAAAATCACATGGCGGATTAAAAAGTAGTTCGAGCGAAATCCAGTGTCTTTATCTACTTCGGCCATCGCAATGGACGAGGAGTACACCATCACTAAGCCAATGGTCAGCAGCAGCGTAATGCACCAGAACAGCGCCTGATCATAGGCACTCATACTGGGGCGCAGCCGCTTGATGGCTTGAGAGAAAAGCTGGCGCACTTAAGACTCCAGGCTCTTTACCGCCGCGATAAATACTTCGGCGCGGTGATGGTAGTTACGGAACATATCCAAACTGGCACAGGCGGGGGAAAGCAAAACCACATCGCCGCTTTCGGTAAAGTTGGCAGCAAATTGCACCGCCATTTCTAAGGTGGGTAATTGCAAGACCGGCAGTAAATGCTCGTCGTCTTCGCCGACAAAAGCCGAGGTGGCCTCATTTAAGGCTTCGGCCAGAATCGGAGCATCGCGGCCAATCAAAATCACCGCCCGGCAAATCCGCTCACACGCGGCTTTCAGCGGACGGAAATCTTGTCCCTTGCCATCGCCGCCGGCAATCAGAACCACCGGCGAGGTCATGCCTTTCAGTGCGGCTTCGGTGGCACCCACATTGGTGCCTTTGGAGTCGTCGTAGAAGCAAACATTATTAATGCTGGCGACAAACTCAACGCGGTGAGCCAGCCCTTTAAAGCTTTTCAGCGCCGCCAGCATGGCCGCGGTTTCAATACCAAGGGCACGGCATAAGGCCATGGCAGACAGCGCGTTCACGGCGTTGTGTAAGCCAGCCAGCGGCAGCTCGGCCGATTTCATCAGTACTTCATCACCACAATACAGGGTGAAATCGGCGTCTTTTAAGCCATATTCCCCGGCCGTACGGGGCGCGTCGGCACCAAACCAAAGAATCTGGCGGCCATCGAGCGCCATTTGCTGGCAAAAAGCATCTTCCCGGTTCAGCACCATCACGCCTGTGCCATTAAAAATACCGGCTTTGGTCGCGGCGTAATGCGCCAGATTTTTATAACGGTCCAGATGGTCTTCGCTGATATTCAATACCGTGGCGGCATCGGGATGCAATGAACGGGTGGTTTCCAGCTGAAAACTGGATAACTCCAGCACAAACACTTCGGCGTCGGGTGCCGCCGTCAGCGCGTCCAGTACCGGCAGACCAATATTGCCGGCCATCACGGTTTTTAGCCCGGCGGCGGTGCAAATATCGCCCACCATACTGGTTACGGTGGATTTGCCGTTTGAGCCGGTAATGGCAATGACTTTGATGGCGGTGCCGGCAATCGCCTGTGCAAACAGTTCCACATCGCCCACGGCAGGAACGCCACGGGCCACGGCTGCAGCAATTGCCGGAGTGGCCAGTGGCACGCCAGGGCTGACAACCAGAACATCGGCATCGCTGAATGTGGCATCGCTGAACGCACCACAACGCAGCTCAATGCCAGTCATGGCCTTTAATTCGGCCAGATGAGGCGGGGTGCTGCGGCTGTCGGCCACAGTGACGCGCGCGCCTGCTTTGGCCAGCCATTTAGCGGCTGAAAACCCTGATTCGCCTGATCCGACGACGATGCAATGCTTGCCTTGGTAATTCATGATTCTCTCTATCAATCTGGTGTTACGTACTACTGATCAATTAACGCAGTTTTAATGTGGCCAGCCCTGCCAGCACCAGCAGCATGGTGATGATCCAGAACCGCACTACAACCTGTGTTTCTTTCCAGCCTTTTAACTCGTAATGATGGTGAATCGGGGCCATTCTGAAGACCCGCTTGCCGCGCAGCTTAAAGCTGGCCACCTGAATCATTACCGACAGCGCTTCAACCACAAACACACCGCCCATAATCAGCAACACGATTTCCTGGCGGACAATTACCGCCACAATCCCTAAACCTGCGCCAAGCGCCAGTGCACCGACATCGCCCATAAAGACTTCGGCGGGATAGGCGTTAAACCATAAAAAGCCCAGCCCGGCTCCGGCCATGGAGGCACAGAAAATAACCAGTTCCCCGGCTCCGGGTACAAACGGCACGCCAAGGTATTTGGAAAACACCACATTCCCGGCCACATAGGCAAAGATGCAGAAAGCAAATGAAATCAGCACGGTGGGCATAATCGCCAGCCCATCGAGGCCGTCAGTCAGATTGACGGCATTACTGGTGCCGACAATCACAAAGTAAGTCAGGATACAAAAGCCGATGGCCCCGAACGGGTAAAGAATCGGCTTGAAAAACGGAATCACAAAACCGGTATTGGCCGGCAGGCTGCCACCGGCATGGACCAAAAACAGCCCGGCACTGATGGCAATTAAGGATTGCCAGAATAATTTGGCCCTGGCGGACATCCCCTTCGGGTTTTTCAGCGCAATTTTGCGGTAGTCATCGACAAAACCAATTACCCCGGTGGCCATAGTGACAAACAGTGCCAGCCAGACGTATTTATTGCGTAAATCACCCCAAAGCAGGGTGGTTAAACCAATCGCCAGCAAGATCAGCGTGCCGCCCATGGTTGGCGTGCCGGCCTTAATTAAATGGGTTTGTACGCCATCGGTACGAACCACTTGTCCTACTTTTAAATCGGTCAGCTTACGGATAACCAGCGGGCCAAGTGTCCAGGAAATACCCAGCGCCGTCATGGTCGCCAGCACCGCCCGCAGGGTGATGTAGTTAAATACATTAAAAGCGCGAATGGATTCGCCTAACCATTGAGTTAACAGCAACAACATTTACATCTTCTCCAAATCATTGGTCTTCTGGCCTGCTTCGAGGCCATCTGCAACCCGTTCCATACGCATAAAGCGCGACCCTTTAATCAGCACGGTGGCCGATGGGGTTAAGGCGGTACGGACTGCAGCGATTAATTCTTCCACGCTGGTAAAATGCTGCGCGCCAGGGCCAAAGGCCTTGCTGGCCAGCTGCATTTGCTCACCGAGGGTATAAAGAGTGCGGATGCCTTTTTCACGGGCATAAGCGCCGATTTCCTGATGACGGGCCGGGGCATCGCTGCCCACTTCGCCCATATCACCCAGCACCAGCTGTGTTTCCGGGCCAAAGCCAGTCAGCACATCGATGGCGGCCATCATGGAATCCGGGTTGGCGTTGTAGCTGTCATCCAGAATCTTTGCGCCATTAAAGGCCGTTTTGCTTTGCAAACGCCCTTTAACCCCGTGATAGCTGCCAAGCCCGGCGGCAATGGCAGCGGCGCTCAGCCCCAGTGCATGGGCAACGGCCGCAGCGGCAAGGGCATTGCTGATATTGTGCTCACCAGGAACGGCCAGAGTCACCAGGGCTTCGCCTTGCGGCGTGCACAGAATAAAGTCAGATCCTGTGGCGCTGTTTTGAATATCGCGGGCAAAAATATCGGCGTTTTGCAGGCCAAAGGTCAGCTGCGGATGGCCTGCCGCCAGCTTCTGCCAATAGGATGCATAGTGGTCACCAGCATTAATAATGGCGTAACCGCCTGCGACTAAGCCTTCAAAGATTTCACCTTTGGCCTGGGCCACGCCGGCCACATCTCCAAGGGCTTCCAGATGGCAGCGGCCTGCATTATTAATAATGGCGAGATCGGGTTTTGCGATATGGGTCAGATAGCGGATTTCATCAAAATGATTCATCCCCATTTCGGCCACCACATAACGATGAGCCTGACGGCTGCTCAGCAAGGTTAATGGCAGACCAATATGGTTATTTAAATTACCGCGTGTGGCATAGACCGCGTCGTTGCCGGCATGGTGGCTCAGCACGGCAAAGATCATTTCTTTTACCGTGGTCTTACCATTGCTGCCGGTGACACCAATTACGGTATTGCCCAGCTTTTGCCGCCAGAATGCGGCCAGCCGGCCCAGCGCTTCCAGTGTGTCCGGCACCAGAATATGTGGCCCGGCAATGGGTTTATCGACCAGAGCCGCAACGGCTCCTGCGGCAAGTGCAGCACTGGCAAAGGCATGCGCATCAAAGCGCTCGCCTGAGAGTGCAATAAATAAATCGCCCGCGCGGATATCACGGCTGTCGGAGCAAACCCGCGTAAAGCGTGTTTCTCCGTCCCCCGTAAAGGTGGCATTGAGTGCCAGCGCGGTTTCGTGCAAAGACAACATTATTTTTTCTTCCTGGCTAGGGCTCGTGTTGCAATCGCGGCATCGTCAAACGGATGACGGATACCTGCAATTTCCTGGTAAGTTTCATGTCCTTTCCCGGCGATCAATACCACATCTTTGGCGGTGGCAATATCAATCGCATCGACAATGGCGGAGGAGCGGTCGGAATCAATGGCGTAATTGGCATGGCCGGTACCTGGCACACCAGATACACCACGGACAATGTCCTGAATAATGGCTTGCGGTGTTTCGGAGCGCGGATTGTCGCTGGTGATAATCACCGCGTCGGCCAACCGGCAGGCGATTTCGCCCATCAAGGGGCGTTTGCCCTTATCCCGGTCACCACCGCAGCCAAAGATGCAATATAAACGGCTGTTTTCCGGCATCGATTCACGCAGGGTGCTGAGGGCTTTTTCCAGCGCATCCGGGGTATGGGCATAGTCCACCACAACCAGCGGTCTTTCGTCTCCGCCCAGTTTTTGCATCCGGCCGGCGGCAGGGTTAATTTGGCTCAGCACCTGGGCGGCTTGTTGCAAGGGCACCCCGGCAACCAGCAGAACCGACAGGCAGGCCAGCAGATTGCTGGCATTAAAGCGGCCCAGCATGGGCGAGCTGATATTGCACAGGCCATAAGGCGTGGCCACTTCCAGCTCCAGCCCGGACAGGGTTAAGGTGATTTTGCTGGCGCGGATACCGCCATGTTCCAGGCCATAGGTCAGCACGCGGGGGGCTTTGCACTGGCTGGCTAATTCACGGCCAAAGGCATCATCGGTATTGATAACGGCGGCAGGCAGGCCTTCCCAGTCAAATAACTGCGCCTTGGCGGCACCATAGCTGGCCATATCACCGTGGTAATCCAGATGATCGCGGGTCAGATTGGTAAAGACGGCCACATCAAATTGCGTGCCATGGGCGCGGCCCTGGACCAGACCATGGGAAGAGACTTCCATGGCGATATGGCTGGCGCCTTCATTTTGCAGACGGGATAACCAGCCTTGCAGGCTGACCGGATCCAGCGTGGTATGGCTGGAGGTTTCTAACTTATCAATAAAGCCGTTGCCCAGCGTGCCCAGCATGCCGGATTTATGACCCAGCAAATTAAAGGCCTGGGTCAGCCAGTGGGCAATCGAGGTTTTGCCATTGGTGCCGGTAATGCCAGCCACAAACAATTCTTTTGAAGGGTTGCCCAGTAAATGGGCCGCAACGATACCGGCCTGTGCACGCAGTGCAGGAATGCCCAGCTGCGGCGTTTTCCAGTCCGGATTCCATACGAAATCGTCGCTTTCCCACAAGATGGCGGCCGCACCGGCTTCAATGGCCGCTTCAATATAAGCGCGCCCATCCGCATGCTCGCCCTGAAAAGCCAGAAAGATATCGCCGGACTGAACTTTTCGGCTGTCTGTCATCAGGCGTCCGCCCGCCGCAATGGCGTCGATCGCTGGAAGGTCGAGAGGAGGCAGGTTCCAGCTCACAGCTTTCATTATTCTTCCTTCGGTTCCGGATGACTCCGGTACAAGCATCTTGGTGGTTAAAACATCCGACAGAATGGGTCACAATCTGCGGGTCTTATGTCTCTTCTTTCAGTTCCGGTGCATCCAGCCCTGGCAACAGAATATTGGTTACCGGAGCATCGGGCGGAGTGCCTAAAATACGCAGGCTGCCCGACATAATTTCCTGGAAAACCGGTGCCGAAACTGCACCACCGTAATAACGGTTACCTACGGTGGTGGGTTCATCAATCAGTACTGCCACAATCAGCCGTGGATTTGAAACGGGTGCAAAGCCAATAAACGAGGCTTCATATTTTTCCCGGGAATACTGGCCGTTCACAATTTTCCGTGCCGTCCCGGTCTTACCACCCACCCGAAAGCCCACAATCTGCGCCCGGGTTGCTGTACCACCGGTCTGAGTCACGGCTTCCAGCATGTTTTTCACCAGATCTGCGGTTTTGGCCGACACAATTTGCTTACCCGGGCTGGGAGCCACCATCTTGGTAAAGGTGATAGGCTTCATTTCGCCGTTATTGGTAAACACGGTATAACCCCGCGCCATTTGCATCAGGCTGACCGAAATCCCGTGGCCAAATGACATCGTGGCCTGTTCAATCGGACGCCAGCTTTTCCATTGCCGTACCCGGCCAAAGGCTTCTCCGGGAAACCCGCTGTGGGTGGAGGCACCAAAGCCGTAGTTATTAAAGTAAGTCCATAAATCTTCCCGGCCCATCATCAGGCCGATCTTGGCTGCACCCACATTACTGGAATGCTTTAAAACGCCTTCCGGCGTCAGCGCACCATAATCTCTGGTGTCTTTAAATGTGGCCGGACCAATGCTCATCCGTCCCGGTGAGGTCTGAATCACGGTGGAGGGCTTAATCAGCCCCTGTTCCAGTGCCGCTGCGACCACAAAGGGTTTCATGGTTGAGCCGGGCTCGTAGGTATCCGTCAGCGCACGGTTGCGCTTTCTGGACATATCCACACGTTCACGGCTGTTTGGGTTGTAAGTGGGTAAATTAGCCAATGCCAGCACTTCGCCGGTCCTGGCATCCAGAACAATGGCGGCACCGGCAACGGCCTGTGCGGCTTCAAGTCCTTTTTTCAGTTCCCGGTACGCCAGGTACTGAATCTTGCGATCAATCGACAACTGCAGTGTTTCACCATCTTTAGCCGGAACAATGGTGGAAACGTCTTCAACGATATAGCCGCGCCGGTCACGAATCACGGTACGGCTGCCGGGCTTGCCGGCCAGCATCGCTTCGCGGGTTAATTCAAAACCTTCCTGCCCCTTGCCATCGATATCGGTAAAGCCAACGATATGCGCCATCACATCGCCGGCAGGGTAGTAGCGGCGATACTCGGTCTGGGTATAAATGCCCGGCACATTCAGTGCCATTACAGCTTTGGCTTCTGTCGGCGACATATGCCGGCGCATCCACAGAAAATCAGGGCGGATTTCATCGCCTTTACTGTTTTTGCGGGAATTGCTTAATTTCTTGGTGACTTCTTCAAGCGGCATCTGCAATGCAGCGGCCAGTTTTTTGATTTCTGCTTTTGAAACAGGCACCGGATCTTTATCCGAGCTGGGCTCCCAGTCTGCCGGGCGTTCTTTGCCTTCTGGCAGCAAGGTCATACTGCGCGGGCTGGCCCAGATCGATTGCACCGGCGTGGATATGGCCAGCGGTTCTCCGTTGCGATCGGTAATCATGCCGCGGTTAGACGCCTGCCGCAGATTGCGCATATAGCGCGCATCACCCTGTTCTTGTAAAAAGCCTTCATTCCATGCCTGTAAATACAGGCCACGGCCCAGCAAAATGGCAAACAGCCCTAATAAAAAGGCGACCACGGTCCATACGCGCCAGCGTTCCAGTTTTGGAGCAGGAGCAAAACGCTGATGACGGTGCTGCCCGCTGGCGCTACCTTGCCTTGGGGGTCTGGCTGATTTCATTCAGACACCGGTTTAGCTACGCGTTCGCCATGCGGCAAAATCACCTGGGTACGATTTGGTCCCGGAATTTGCATTCCTAATTTTTGTGTGGCTTCGGCTTCAATTCGTGAATGCATGGCCCATGTACTTTGTTCCAGCTGGAGTTGCCCCCATTCAATATCCAGTTTGCGGCTCAGCGCTTCTTCTTTTTGCAACTCACCATAAAAACGGCGTGCGCGATGCTGGCTGGTAATCAAAGCCAGCGCGCACGCTATTAAAATGGTCAGCAGAAAGAGATTCAGACGCGTCACAGCGCAATCCCTGTTCTTTCTGCGGTACGTAAAATAGCGCTGCGCGCGCGCGGATTTTCATCCACTTCTTTAGCGCTGGCGCGGATCGGTTTACCAATGATTTTTACGGGTGGATCGGCAATATCAGCCGCACGCACCGGCAGGCGGGACGGCAGTTTGTCGCCTTGCGCTGCATCTTGTAAAAAGCGTTTCACAATCCGGTCTTCCAGCGAATGGAAGGCAATCACCGAGAAACGACCACCGGTATTCAGTAGTGTCAGGGCTTGCGGCAATGTCAGCGCAAGCTCCTCAAGTTCGCGATTGATGTAAATCCGTATAGCCTGGAAGGTACGTGTCGCCGGATTCTGCCCCGGCTCGCGGCTGCGGACGGCCGTTGCCACGATCTCGGAAAGTTGGCCTGTGGTGAGAATTGGTTTTCCCTCCCGACCTGCAACAATCGCTGCTGCAACCTGTTTAGCAAACCGCTCTTCGCCATAATCCTTTACCACCTCTGCAATTTCTTTTTCATCGGCCTGATTCAGCCACTCGGCCGCTGTCATGCCACGGGTGGTATCCATGCGCATATCCAGCGGGGCATCAAAGCGAAAACTAAAGCCACGGCTGGCATCATCAATCTGCGGGGAGGACACACCCAGATCCATCAGCACGCCATCCACAGCATCAATACCGCGCTCATGTAGTGCTTGCTGCAGGTTTACAAACCCTGCATGCACAATGGTAAAGCGCGGATCGGTGATGGTTTGCGCTTCGGCAATCGCCATCAGGTCTTTATCAAAAGCAATCAGACGCCCATGTTCACCCAGCTTGGATAAAATCAGGCGCGAGTGGCCGCCACGGCCAAAAGTACAGTCGATATAAGTGCCGTCCGGCTTGATGGCCAGGGCGTTCACGGCTTCTTCAAGCAAAACGGTAGTATGTATAAGGGTCAAAGCACAATGCCCTGCATTTGGTTAGCCAGATCGTCAGGATTAATATCCATAACGGCTTGAACTTGGGCGGCCCAGCGGGCTTCATCCCAAAGTTCGAATTTATTGCCCATTCCCACCAGAGCGACTTCTTTCTCCAGTCCGGCCAGCTGTCGCAGGCGGGTTGGAATCAAAATACGCCCGGCATTATCGGGTTCGAGCTCTTCTGCATGGCCGACAATAAAACGACGGATAGGCATCTGCGCGCCGGAAAGGCGGTTCAGCTGGTCGCGTACAGGCAACCAGTCGGGAGCAGGGTAAAGAAGTAAGCAGCCGGAAGGTTCGGCAGTAATCACTAACTGACTGGCGCAATGCCCCGCCAGCACGTCACGATGCCTGGCAGGAATTGCCAATCGTCCTTTGCTGTCGAGATTTAAAGATGCCACGCCGCCAAACATGTTGGTTTTATCCCATTTGTCAGTGCAAAAACCACACTTTTACCCACTTTCACCCACTACTTCCCACTATAGAGTAAATAAAAAGAGCGCACAAGCGCCCGTTTTTTAATTGTTCTTTTGATACAATCACTTAGCGGCTATTTATTCTGTGTACATTTTTCACTTGTTTTATCTTGTATAAGCAAGCATTAAAGATAAATACTTAATGTAATGCTTTAACATTTGTCTGCGATACTGCCTTTTTTCCTTCTTTTCTATAATGACTGCGTGTTGTGACTGCAAAAATACTTAATATTTGTCTGTTTGCTTTGCTGCTTTGGGCCCTTTGGCGCCGTATCAGCCCGGCAATGCGTAGTGAAATAGACCGCTCAATAAAAATTGCGGCGCTGGTTTTAGTCGCCGGAGCTGCGGTGGCCCTGGTGGCACATATTTATTAGTCATTGACCGCCTGCTTCCCGACGGCCGGAGGCTGAAGTGTCTGAAGTGAACCAAAAATTCTAAAAACGAATTGTCAGCACAGGCGGTTCTGTCCGACTAATGAATACAGCCCCAGGAGAACACCATGCTGATTCGCTCTGCCCATGACATTCTTGCTTCCGAAATTACGCCCGAAGCGATCTGGTTAAATCGCCGTCAGCTGATGACCGGCGCCGCCGCGCTGAGTTTAGCTGCCGCTTTGCCGGCTCAGGCTGCCGGGGGGCTCTCTTACCGGGCCAGCCCATTATCGGTAAAGGACGATAAAAATACCTTTGATCAAATTACTCAATACAATAATTTTTATGAATTTGGCACGGGTAAAGACGATCCGGCCCGCACCGCGGGCAAATTAAAAACCCAGCCGTGGAGTATTCAGATTGAGGGTGAATGCGATAAACCGCGTTCATTTTCTATGGAAGAGTTGCTGAAAATTGCCCCATTGGAAGAACGTATTTATCGTCTGCGCTGTGTGGAAGGCTGGTCCATGGTGATTCCATGGGTGGGTTTCCCGCTTTCGGAATTAATTAAACGGGTTAATCCTAATTCGCGCGCTAAATATATTGAGTT
>JBOFGM010000369.1:0-4813 GCA_051649105.1 Iodobacter sp.
TAATGCCGTATCTGCTGGATTTATGGGCACTGGGCCAGGAGGAGAGATTGGCGTTGTTTAAACAAATAATCCATTCTCATGCCGCAAAAGAAGCCAGCCCGGTTGCTGCATTATTGATTGCAGACGGCAATATCAGCCAGCTTCGTAAGCATCTGTGCGCTATTCAAGTACGCAGATCGATTGGTCAGACGGCTTGGCTGCGCATGGCAGACCCAAGGGTCTGGGTTCAGCTTCCCCGTGTACTGGGCCTGCGGGAAATCCTGGCGCTCTTTGGCCCTGTCCGCCAATGGAGTGTTTGCCTGTATGGCCAATGGGTTATTACCAATCCGCCTGCTTTAAATATGCTGGAGAAAAGCAACACACCGCCGCTGGCATTACGCTGGGCCACCCTGTTAAGAATCGGCGCGGTTAATCGGGTTTTGGCACAGCTTGAGTTGTACAGCTATAAGCAGGCTCTGGCTTATAGCGGAGTGATTGATGAGCTGATTTTGCAAGGGCAAAGAAAACACAATCTGATCCGTACAGAAGAGCTGGTCAGCTATGCCTGTTCAGGAATTCACTGCGGACTGGATTTTGATGAGCATCCTGTGGTGCTTGCTGCGATTGCAGGCCTTGACCGAAGCGAGCCCGGCATCAGTATCGTCGATGCCCTGGCCGAAATATCCCGTGAGCAATGGGAGATTATTCAAAGAGATATCCAGTCAAAAATGGGCGCTACTCAATTACCTTCAAAGGCCAACAATGGCAGATAAACAATGCACCAGAACCTGTGAATACTGCGATAAGCGCGGCGTGGCTATATTGCCGTTACGCTATGCCGTTGTGCTCCCCGAAGCGGGTGCTCCGCAGCCTGTAAGCCTGCCAGAAATTGTACTGGATAAGAATGCTGCTCAATATACTGCGCGCTTATTGCGCTCAGGCTACCTTTATGTTTTTGATGAAGCACGTAAACGCTGGGATGATTATTTCATTACGCCAGATGGCTACTATTTTAAGATAAAAACACTTCCTGGCCAGCCTGTCGTATTGCCTGAAAAGCCATTTAATTGTATGGGTGAAGGGCATCGTGATATTGCCAGTTGCATTACGATTCCGAATGCAAAATCAACCACTAAAGTCTGGCTGGCCTTTTCTGATGCTCAGTGGTCGGATGCTGTTCGTCTTCGGCACAATAAAGAAAGCTATCGTAAACAACATATGCGTTGCGTAGATGTTAAAGCATTTGCAGCCAGTGCAGATGCAAAACACTGTTTTAGCATTAAAGAAGCAGGAAATAAAATAGCTGAATATGCATTAAATAAAACAGCACTAAAAAAAGCAGCGGGCTTTAGTGAATTCACAGCCAATGAGCGTTTTGGCCAGGATAAATCTTTACTCAATAAATGCGAAAGCCTTTATCCTGGGAAAGGATTTGCTGTGGTATTGGATGATTCGGTTGGGATTGCAGCAGAGCTGGGTGCCTTAATGAATTATCATTTGCATAACTTTGCCTCTGATAAAGACCGTGCACGTAAACTTTATACGGCGGGCACGATCGCAAGTCTGGAAGTTGCAGTAAAAGAGCAAGCCAGATCCAGTGAAGAAGCAGCAGCCAAAGAGCTGGCCAATCAGCAACTTGCACAGCCAGATATTGGGATGTTTTTTTCTGATTATGCAAAAAATAAAATAAAACGTGCGGAAGAAATAGCCACGGTTACAGAAGAAGAAGCCAAGCGTGCAGAGAAATTAGGCTGGGAAAAATATAGAATAAAATTCAAAGAAACGGAAATGAAAGCATGGCAAACTCAGCACGATACTGAGTTAAAAAAATTTGATAAAAAATACATTGCCCCGTTGGCGATTGCCCATGCCGAATGGATGAAGTCTACTATTATCCGCCACTATTTTGAATGTAATTACGATGACTGTAGTATGGAAAGTGGATTGGTTTATGCAAGGGCGGTCACCCTGTGTATTCGCAGTACACAAGATAAAGGAAGCAGAGCAAAATTAATTGCAGATTGGCTGGATGGTCAGATAGGCGATAAACATAATTTCATTATGAACGCATTGGTTTTAAATGATAAAAAAACCAAAGAAGAAATTAAAAAAGCCATGGCTGTGAGTTTAGATTGGCGTGGGTTCCCTCTTGATCCTATTGCCGGTGCTTTTGGCAAAGCGATTGAAAACGTCAGGGGGGGGGAGGTTGATGTGCTGGGCCAGCTGACTACTGCCTGTGCTGGAGGCTTAACCAAGCTTTTAAATAATGCATTAGATGGCATAGTGCGTCCTGCCATGGTGGCTATTGGCCTGCATACACAGCAAACATTTGTTGTGGTAACCGTTACCGGCAATAAAAAAGAGTTCAGATCTTTATTGATACGAGATTTGATTCGGTTAAGCGGGAAATCTGTTGGAAACAACAAATTGCAACAGGCTGTTGCTCTGCAAATGCGCAGGCTGCAGCTGGCTGGTGTGCCGATGACCGGGCAAGTCGCAAAACGTTTTTTATTGCTGATCGACCCCAGCCAGATTCGCAATATGCCCGCCAATTTAAACTCGGCAGCCCAGGCCAAATGGCTGGCAGGGATGATCAAAACCCCTGAGCAGCTGGAAGCGCTGAACCTGGCGGGCTGGCGCAGCCGGCTTAGTAATAGCCGCATCGGCCATGCCACCCAAGGTGCCGTCGCCCGCATCCCTCTTATTGCCTGCATTATTGGGGGGATATTGCAATTCAACGCTATGCAAAAACTAAATGAAGACGAAGGTAAAGCCATGAGCCACGAGGCGCAAGAAGCGCTATACCGCTTAGGCAGCGGCATTACCGCGGTGGTGGGGACCTTGGTTGATTTAACTGCGCTGGCGCTGGAAAAAGTTGCACACAGAGCGCCACTAAGGCTTGGACAAGGGCTCAACCGGCTTATTAACTTTGGTAAATGGCTGGGTAAAGCAGCTGGTATGGTGGCTGGGATGGTGATGGCTGGATGGGATGCTTATCAGGGTGTGAATGCTATTCAAGAAAAAAATCATGGCTTAGCAGCTCTATACTTTACCTCTGCAGGGTTAGGCGCTGCGGCGACTTACCTACTAGTTTATTCAACTTGGGCTCTCGCAACTGGAGTGGGGCTTTTGCTTGTACTTGGCTTGATTTTAATTACCTTAGCAATTGAGTACCTAAAAGATAATAAATTCCAAGAGTGGCTTGAGCGTTGTACATGGGGAATAAAAGGTAAAGAAGAGCGTTATAAAACAATGGAAGAAGAAATAAAACAATTTGACATGACAAAGGCTTGACTATGAACTATTTAGGATTACTCGGTGAATACCCCACTAAGCGCCCATTGAGTGATGTGGACGTTGAAAGAAGATTAGAGCAGAAAAAAAGTATTGCAATAAATCCTTCCCATCAGTTAAGCACAATAAAAATAAATTCAAGCTTTATTGAAATAGTTGATAAATATTTCACTTGGAAAGGTTTTTTTTCTATCTTTGCACTTAGTATTATTTTTATAATGTTTTTTATGGTAACTGGATCATTTTTGGCAGCCTATTCAACTGATGAAGGTTTGTCAGGGGCAATAGTAATTCTTATTTTTGTGTCACTTTTAGCGATCTCATTCATTGTTTTTTTTTCATGTAAGTTAAAAAAAGAATCTTTCGCCTACACTCACTACCCCATACGTTTAAACCGTAAAACCCGTATGGTGCATGTTTTTCGTATTAATGGCACCGTGCTGAGTGTGCCTTGGGATGAGGTTTTTTTTTGTATTGCGCCCTGCGGAAAAGGCGACTGGGAAATTCAGGGGCATGTATTGGGTAAAGATAAAAAAACAGTACTGGAAACCTTTGCTTTTTCGGAAGGCGCTGGCAGCAAATTAGAAAGTGAAAAGTTAAAACAGTATTGGGAGTTTGTCCGGCGCTATATGGAAGAGGGCCCGGCAGCGGTCATTGATGGTATTACTGGCTATTTACCGATTAGCGATCGCCGTGAAACTTTTATTTTTGGCTTTCATCGTATGCGCTTTATAGTCGGGGCTGCTCCATTGGTATTGCAAGTTCCTGTTTTAATACTTAACACTCTGATCTACCCCGCTCGCTGGTTTGCTATGCGCACCAGTAAAATTCCTGTCTGGCCAAAGGATATTGAAGATCAGTGCCCGGTTGAAGAAAATGATCCTTTTAGCCGCGATTACAGAAATAACCCATAGCGGAAAAAATCAGCCTTTTTTTATTAAAAAAGTTATTTAAACCGATTAAACCATCCGCTCAAATGAGCTGCTGGCATGGATTTCTTTACCGTTTTATTTGTTTTCACGTTGTGATTTATTAAATCAGTATTGTAAAAAGCAGGGAAAGACTTATGCGTGGTGCAATTCGCTTGAATGATAAAACCAGCCATGGTGGTGCGGTGATTTCTGTCAGCTCCAGCTCTAAAGTTGACGGCGTTTTACTGGCGCTGGTGGGGGACTGGGTCAGTTGCCCGCAAACCGGGCATGGTGTTACACAGATTTTGCCCGGTGAAGGCAGCTTTATGTCGGATGGCAAACAGGTGGCGCTGGATGGTTTTCATGCGGGTTGCGGCTGCACATTGATCAGCAGCTCTGCCGGGTTGGGGGCGTAAATGAGCTGGCCAATTGCAAAAGTGCCGGTTTTACCTGAGCCGGCCGCACCAGGGAAAATAGTCTGGGCTTTCTTATTAGTGCTGATTCTGGCTTCAGCGGCCTTGCCCGGTATTTATTTCTGGCCGGCCGGCAAGCCAACGGGGGCGGTGTTTTGGCTGGCCATTTTAGTGTTGCCTTTTTTAATCTGGGCGGCCTTATTGTTGCTGCGTTTA
>JBOFGM010000370.1:0-1508 GCA_051649105.1 Iodobacter sp.
AGTTCAACGGCCTGTTCTGCGTCTTTAACTTCGGCATTTTGCCCCATTAAAGTAAACATCTTTTCCATATCGGCTAAAGAATGTTTAATTTCGCGGTACACAAAGCCTAAGAAATTAAGCGGCGCATAAAGCTGCAATAAAAAGGCATTCACCAGAACCAGATCCCCCAGCGTCATCGTGCCTTTAACCACACCATCGGCCGCCAGACCCACCAGCAGGGTTACGCCCAGCGCAATAATAATGGCCTGCCCGGCATTTAAAAATGACAAGGAAACCTGGTTTTTAACGGCCGCACTTTCCCAGGTTTTCAGACTGGCATCATAGCGGTCGGCTTCCCAGCCTTCATTATTAAAATATTTAACCGTTTCATAGTTTAATAAGCTGTCTACCGCACGGGTATTGGCTTTGGAATCCATATCATTCATGGTGCGGCGAAAGTGCATCCGCCACTCGGTAATCCCCAAGGTAAAGCCAATATATAAAACGATGGTGCCAAAGGTAATCACCGAAAACCAGATGTCGTATTTTTTCAGCAAAATACCGGCCACCAGCAAGATTTCAACCAGGGTGGGCAGAATATTAAACAGGGTAAAATTCAGTAAAAAGGAAATCCCCTTGGTGCCCCGGTCAATATCCCGGCTCATGCCGCCCGTTTGGCGCTCCAGATGAAAGCGCAGGCTTAAACGGTGTAAATGCTCAAAAACCTGCATTGCCACTTTGCGGATCGCGCCCTGGGTGACTTTGGCAAAGACCGCGTCGCGCATTTCACCAAAGACGGAGGCGCATAAACGCAGGGCACCATAGCTGAGCACCAGGCTTAAAGGCAGAATCAGTGGCGCATGTTTCGGGTCCAGGCTGTCCACAATCTCTTTCAGCACTAAGGGGACCGAGACATTGGCAAATTTGGCAAAAATCAGCAGCGATAAGGCCAGGATAACGCGGATTTTATACTGCCAGAGATAAGGCAGAAGCGTGGAAAGCGTCTGCCAGTCATTACGGCGGGTTTGGGTCATGGGATTCCAAATAAATAAGGGCGTTGAATAAATTCAGCGCCCGGGGAGAAAACAACTGGCGCAGTGTGCGCCAAAAATCAGTGCAGAGTGCGTGGCATCGCCAAAACAAATGAAGGTATTTCTGCATCAAACTGATTGCCATCAGCAGACTGCATGCGGTAATTACCCTGCATTGAGCCAATAGGTGTGGCAATACTGGCACTACTCATATATTCAAAATGCTGGCCGGGCTCTAATACCGGCTGCTCACCCACCACACCATCACCCTGCACTTCCTGGATACGGTCTTCCATATCTTTAATCACCCAGTGGCGGCTCAGTAACTGAGCGGCCGCCGTGCCGGTATTGGTAATGGTAATGCGATAGGCAAAGGCATAACGGTCGGCGACTTCGTCCGATTGCTCAGGAAGATAGAACGCTTCGGCGTGGACCAGTACGCTATAAACAGGGGAATCACTCATTTTTAGCGGTTCTTTTTATCGTTGATAGAGACAA
>JBOFGM010000371.1:0-1931 GCA_051649105.1 Iodobacter sp.
AGAATTGGAAGACGCGCTGCAGGCGCTGGAAACCCAGGGGAAATCGGTGGTGATTCTGGCCGCAGATCAGGTGCTGGCGCTGTTTGCTGTGGCCGATACACTGCGGCCCACCAGCCGTGAAGCCATTGCCCAATTGCGCGCTCTGGGGGTGGAGACGGTTATTTTATCCGGGGACAACGCGTCTACCGTCACGGCCATTGGGACAGAGCTGGGGATCGACCGGGCGCATGGTAATTTACTGCCGGAAGATAAGCTGCAGATGCTGCAGGCCATGCCGCCCTATGCCGGTATGGTGGGGGACGGCATTAATGATGCGCCGGCGCTGGCCAGTGCGCATATTGGTTTTGCCATGGGGGCGGCGGGAACCGATACCGCCATTGAAACCGCCGATGTGGCGCTGATGGACGACGATCTGCGCAAAATCCCCGAATTTATCCGCTTGTCCCAATCCACGCACCGTATTTTGCTGCAAAATATCACGCTGGCCTTGCTGGTTAAACTGGTGTTTTTACTGCTGACGCTGGCTGGGTACGGCTCGCTGTGGATGGCGGTATTTGCCGATATGGGCGTGAGCTTGCTGGTGGTGTTTAATGGGCTGAGATTGCTTAGGAAATAGGCGAAAAAAAAGGGCGCGAACGCCCTTTTTTTATGCTGCTGCCGGCATCGTGCCGTTCATCAGATAATCAATCAACTCTTTAACCGGACGGATGGCATCCCCAAAAGGCAGCGAGCCATTACCACGGAAAAACAGCCCTTTATCCACTTCGCCATGCATGGCGGAGGCCAGTTTTAAATCGATACAAAACTGTCCGATCTTATTTAAACCATCCCGCAGACCGCAGTGGGTCAGGCAATCCATCCGCTGAGTGCAGCGGCGCGGATCGGCCTTGGCATTGGCCTGCAAATGGCTTTCCCGGCGCAAATACTGCGCCAGCCATGGGGTGGCCACGGCACGGGCGGGTAAACCGGCCACGCTGACAAATTCGGCCAGCTGGTCTGGCTTGGCATTGATCAGTGTGGTTTTAAAGTTGATATGGGCATCACCTTCTTCACACACGGCAAAGGCCGAGCCCAGCTGTACGGCATCTGCGCCGTTATTGAGCCAGTGGCTTACTTTGTCATGGCTGTCGATTCCGCCGGCCACGATTAATTTAGGTGCATCGCGCCCCAGGCCCAGTTCATCAAACAGGGCGTAGCATTCGGCCAGCACTTTACCAAATTCAAAACGGCCATCCAGCAGATCGGTGATGCGCGAAGCCCCTAAGTGGCCGCCGGCATGACCCGGATGCTCAATCACAATGGCGTCCGCCCGACGGCCTTTTTTCAGCCATTTTTTCAGCACAATCGCTACCCCGCGGGCATCCGATAAAATCGGAATCAAGGCCACTTTGGGGTGGTCGGCGGTCATTTCTGGCAAATCAATCGGCAAACCTGCGCCCATGACGATGGCGTCAGCGCCGCTTTCGCAGGCCTGGCGTACCAGCGCCGGATGATCGCGCACGGCTTTCATAACATTCACGGCAATAAGGCCCTTGCCACCGGCTATTTCTTTGGCTGCCCGGATTTCCCGGTCCAGCGCGGTCAGATTGGCCTGGTCAATTTTTGCGGAATCTAAGCAACGATGTGTCGCCGCCAGTAAATCCGGATGGTGTTGGCGTAAATCCACGCTGGCAATGGTGCCAATAGCATTTTCTTTAGCGACCGCACCTGCTAAACGATGCGCCGATACGCCGACGCCCATACCGCCCTGAACGATGGGGAGAAGTTCCTTCCCAGCGAGCTTAAGTGAGTTGAAGCTCATTTTCTTCTGATATTCCTTACGTGGATCACTGAGACTAGGTTATGTGAACTTTTTATGTATTGCCCGGCATCAAACGGGGGGCAATAAATAGCGAAATAACTTGCTGCGCAGGCTGTTTCGCGGGTGTTAT
>JBOFGM010000372.1:0-1351 GCA_051649105.1 Iodobacter sp.
CACGGTGCTGGATTTACAATCGCACGAGGCCGTCCGGCGTGGTATTGCCATCAGTATTTCAGAATCTGGTGACTTACCGCCCTTATATGTCGATCCGATCATGCTGGAACAGGTATTATTCAATTTAATCCGTAATGCCATGGAAGCCATGAGCGATACGCCGGCAAATCAGCGCACACTGGCGATTATGCTCAGCCGTGAACATGAATATCTGCAAGTTATTATTGCGGATCGCGGCACTGGTATTAACCCTGAACAAATGGAACAATTGTTTAAACCCTTTTTTACCACCAAAGATACCGGGATGGGGATGGGACTGAATATTTGTCGTTCCATTATTGAGTACCACCAGGGACGTCTTTGGGTAGAGAATAATCCGGGCGGCGGTTGCCGCTTTATCTTCACTGTACCGTTTTCCGAGGAAACCCAGGCTAATGAACCCTGATCTGCATCGTTAAGACTTCACGATGCGCTTCTCTCTTTAGCTGACCGGTTCCCCGCAGAGGAAATCCACACCCATGAATCCTGATCGCCGCATTGCAATTGTTGATGATGATGACGCCATTCGCGATGCCCTCGTCTGGCTTTTTTCCACACGCAACCATCGTGCCGACAGCTACGCCAGTGCAGAAGCACTGCTGGCCGATTACACCCCTGAGCGCTATGGCTGTCTGCTGCTTGATGTGCGGATGCCGGGCATGGGCGGGCTGGAGCTGTTTGACCGCATTAAAGAGCATCCTTATTGCCCGCCGGTGGTGTTTTTAACCGGCCACGGTGATGTGGCCATGGCCGTTGGCGCGCTGAAACAAGGCGCTACCGACTTTGTGGAAAAACCATTTAACGATAATGAAATTGTTGATCTGGTTGAGCGTTGCCTTGCCAATGATGCCGCCAAACGCGGTGTCTGGCAGATCAAAGTTCAAATCACCAAGCGTCTGGGCACCCTGACCCCGCGCGAACGGGAAGTGATGAAGCTGATTTTAACCGGCCGGTTAAATAAGCAAATTGCCGATGATTTATCCATTTCCATGAAAACGGTTGAAGTTCACCGGGCCCGGATTTTAGAAAAAATGCAGGTTAAAACTGCAATGGAACTGGCTGCACTATTACGCGGATCTGGCGTAGAACCTTAATCTGCATAATCACGGGCCCCCATTCATGGCGGCCCGAACCCTGCGGTGGGTTTGCTCCGGCCAGCCCACCCTATCTGCTAAAAAGTCACCACCATGCTCATGCTGCTCTCTCCGGCTAAAACGCTGGACTACACTACCCCGCCTGTTACTTCTGACTACACCCTGCCGCAGTTTCTGCTGCAATCGGCCAGCCTGATTGAGCTGTTAAAGCAGCAAAC
>JBOFGM010000373.1:0-2072 GCA_051649105.1 Iodobacter sp.
AAAATCGGCCAGTTGACGGGGTTCTAATGAATCTAACCAGCTCCTGACTTCATCAACCAGACCAATGCCAACCATATCGGGGGTGATTTTGCGGTCCAGGATCCATTTTTTGGCGGCCTGGTTGCTAACGGTTTCGGTCAGCAAATTATGCATTTCAATAACTTCAACCCCGCGTTCCCTCATTTTGGTCACAAAGTCGAAGTGATCTCTTTTAGCCTGACTAACCCATAACACATCGTCAAACAGCAATGAATCGCAGTTATTAGGCGTCAGTCGCATATGTGCCAGGCCCGGTGAGCAAACCATCACCCGCCTTAATGTGCCTACTTCGGAATGGACGCCCAATTTTAGATTTTCGCTATTCATGGTATGACTCCTGTTAAAGCTTTAGAAAGCCGGTGTAAAGGCCATAACTCGCAACAACGGCCCCGATAACTGCAGCGGCAAAGATGAACTTTTCTACGGTAGTAAAGATGGTCTGGCCGCTTTCCCTGCGGGCCTTGGTATATAAAATGGCGCCTGGGGCGTAGAGCAGGGCGGAGAGCAGTAAGAACTGAACCCCGGCTGCATAGATCAGCCACACGCTGTAGATCGCTGCAATGCAGGCAATCAGTAAGTCTTTATTCCGGTTGCCGCCATGGATGGCATAGCCGTCACCCTTGTAAGCCACCATCACGCCATAAGCGGTGGATAAGAAGTAAGGCACCAGAATCATGGAGGTGGCCAGCAGCAGCAGGCTGGTATAGGTACTGGCGGCAAACAGGGTAATAATCAGAAAGACTTGTACCGCACCGTTCGATAACCAAAGGGCATTAGCCGGCACACCATTGGCGTTTTCTTTATGCAAGAAGCCCGGCATGGTTTGATCACGGGAGGCAGAGAACAGAATTTCTGCGCAAAGCAGGGTCCAGGACAGCAGGGCACCCAGTAAAGAAATCACGAGACCAATGGCAATAAAGACGGCGCCCCAGTGACCAACAATATGTTCCAGCACATAGGCCATCGATGGGTTTTTAAGACCAGCCAGCTCGGGCTGACTCATTACCCCCAGGGAAACCACATTAACGGCTACCAGCAGCAGCAGGGTGGTGAGAAAACCAATCACCGTGGCGCGGCCCACATCGGCGCGCTTTTCTGCCCGTGCCGAGTAAACACTGGCACCTTCAATCCCGATAAAGACCCAGACGGTGACCAGCATCATATTTCTGACCTGATCCATAATACTGCCCAGCTTCAGATTGCCTTTGCCCCAGAAATCCGTGGTAAAGACATCGAGCTTGAAAGCAATTGCGGCCAGAATAATAAACATGACCAGCGGCACAATCTTGGCCACGGTGGTGACCTGATTAATAAAGGCCGCTTCTTTAACGCCTCTTAATACTAAAAAGTGCACTGCCCAGAGTAAAACAGAGGCACCGATAATGGCGTAAACGGTATTGCCATCGCCAAACATCGGGAAGAAATAACCCAGTGTGCCAAACAGTAAAACGTAATAACTGACATTGCCTAAAAAGGCGCTGATCCAATAACCCCAGGCCGAAGAGAAGCCCATATAGTTACCAAAGCCTGCTTTGGCATAGGCATAGACGCCGGCATCTAATTCAGGTTTTTGATTGGCCAGCGTTTGAAATACAAAAGCCAGCATTAACATTCCGACTGCCGTAATAGCCCAGCCAATCAGCGTGGCCCCGGCTCCGGCGCTTTGCGCCATATTTTGCGGTAAAGAGAAAATACCCCCGCCAATCATTGATCCGACCACCATTGCGGTAAGCGCGGTCAGCCTTAGCTTATGAGACGATTGCGTCATGATAGAGCCCTCGGTGCGTAGTTAAACAGACACACTACTTGCTGGCTTTTTGCTCAATAGATCAATGAATTGCGGCAAGAAATATCAGGCGTTCTTTTTTTGCCGATACCCGTTTGGGGGGATTTGAGCATCTGGTCGTTTCAGCAGATGGAGGTAGTGTGATAGCTTTCGACTACGTAATTTTTGATAAAAAACAATTTATTAAGTTAATTAAATCATTAAAAAATAAATATCATATTAATCATAAAGTTATAAATAAATTATT
>JBOFGM010000374.1:0-2705 GCA_051649105.1 Iodobacter sp.
CTCAGCGCGTCTTTGGCGGCCAGCCCCAGCGGATGATCCGCCCGGCTGCTGACCCAGCGTGCACCGAGGGCCAGCGCTTCAATTTCTTCCACAGAAAACATCAGTGGCGGCAAAGTAAAACCGGGGCGCAGCACAAAGCCCAACCCGGCTTCTCCTTCGATTCGTGCGCCCTGCGCCTGCAGACTGGCGATATCGCGGTATAAGGTGCGCAGACTGATGCCCAGTTCCTGCGCCAGAATCTGCCCGCTGACCGGGTATTGATAAAGCCGCAGCTTTTGCATTAATGCCAGTAATCTCTCTGCTCTGGACAAATCTGAACCTTTTTTTAATTGAAGCGAATCAAACAAATGTTTTAAAGAGGGTAATTATAAATGTGCCTGATTGCTGCCTGGTATTTAAGCGGAATAAAAATAGGTGATTATCCCTATGTAAATCACCTGTGTATTGCAATCGGCGCTATCAATAATAAAACCGGCAAAATCTTATAAAGACTAATAATATTGTAATTTGCCAAATTGTTAAAAATTACATACCGCCTGCCTTATTCATTTACAACAATGACTTGGCTGTCATTTCTTGTTTCTTATTATTTTGCTATTAGTGAAAATCATGATGAACCTGAGCTGGCAAAGCCTGAAAGGTGGGTATAGAGTCAAGGCACACTGAACCGGAGCTTCTGTTATGACCGTTTTGTCCACACTCAATGCACTGGCTGATCTTGCCGCGGCGAGTGACCAGCCGATCACCCAAGATTTTCTTTCTGCGTACTTCGCCCATATCTCGGAAGACGATTTAATTGAAAAAACACCGGAGGATTGGTTTGGCGCGGTACTTGCACACTGGCGCATGGCGCGCACCCGCATCGCCAATACCCGGAAATTAAGGGTTTATAACCCAAGTCTTCCCGATCATGGCTGGCAAAGCAGTCATACGGTGATTGAAATTGTTCAGGCAGACCGCCCTTTCCTGGTGGACACCGTCGGCATGGCGGTTGCAAGGCTGGGTTATGGCGTGCATCAGGTGGTTCACCCTGTATTACAAGTCAGCCGCAATGAAAACGGCGACTGGGCAGGTGTTGATGAGCAAGGCCACTCCGAATCCTGGATGCACCTTGAAACCGACCGTATTACCGCGCCGGAAGCACTGGCTCAGTTAGAAAACGATTTAAATCATGCCCTGGATATGCTGGACGCTTGCGTTACAGACTGGCCGGGCATGGCGGACCGTGTCACGGCCGCACTGGAAGGCCTGCGTCACCGCCCGCCTCCCCTTGATATTGTGCTGGTGCGTGAAACCAGTGCCTTTTTAGAATGGATGCTGGCCGGACACTTTATTTTCCTGGGTGTGCGCGACTATCGCTTTGTGGATGGTGATCTGCATTTTGTTGGCGGTTCCGGCCATGGTCTGCTGCGTGACTCTGGTGAGTCGGGCTTATCGCATACCTGGGCCGGCTTGCCGGTGGATCTGCGTAAGCTGGCTTACTCCACCGATCCTTTAATCTTAATGACCAAGGCCGATACCCGCTCCCTGATTCATCGTCCGGTTTATCTGGATATGGTCAGCCTGCGTGAAGTGGACAGCGATGGCAAGGTGATTGGCGAGCTGCGTATTCTGGGGCTCTATACCGCCAGCGCCTATACCACGCCGCCACGCAATATTCCTTTGATCCGCAAGAAAATTGATGCTGTATTGCTGGCCAGCGATGCCGATATTGGCGGCTATCGCGGCAAGGCCATGCTGAATGTGATCGACACCTATCCGCGCGATGAATTGCTGGAAATTGGTATTGCGGATCTGGCGCGTATCTCCCAGGGCGTGGTCAGCCTGCATGAGCGCAGCCGGGTACGGGCGTTTTTCCGTGAAGACTTATACCGCCGTTATGTCTCGGTGATGCTGTTTGTACCGCGGGACAACTACACCACCGAAGTGCGGGTAAAAGTAGAGAAAATTCTGCTGGAGCGCCTTGGTGGTTATGAAGCAGAGTTTAATGTACTGCTGGCTGACAGCCCGCTGGCACGAATTCACTTTTTGATTCATCTGCCGCTGGGCGAGCGCACGGTTTATGACGCCAAAGAAATTGAAGAAGAAATCACCCGTGCCGCACAGCGCTGGCAGGATGATTTACGCAATCAGCTGACCCATGTGCGTGGCGAAGAAACCGGCGCGGCCCTGTTTTTGCGTTATCAGCGTGCGTTTTCCCCGGCTTATTGCGCCGATTTTACCGGCCGCGTGGCGGTTTATGATATTGAAGCGCTGGAGTCCAGCCTGCAAAACGACAAGATCGCCATTACATTGTCGCCGGGCAGCGTGGTGGATCCAACGCTGTGGCGCTTAAAGCTTTACCGTGGCAAGCCCATTGAATTATCCGACTGCCTGCCCTTATTGGAAAACCTGGGTGTGCGGGTGCTGGATGAGCGCCCTTATGCGCTGACCTTTGATCAGACCGAACACGCCTGGATTATTGATATTGGCCTGCGTCTGCCACAAGGCAGCACACTGGAAAATAGCGCGGACCGCAGTCGTTTAATCGCCGCCTTTACCGCTATTTTTGAAGGCGCCTGCGAAAATGACAGCTTTAACCGCCTGATTCTGGGTGCCGGGCTGGCATGGCGCGAAGTGCTGATTCTGCGTGCCTACGCCTGCTATATGCGCCAGGTGAATCTGAAGTATGGCGTTTCCATTATTGCGGACTGCCTGCTGCGTCA
>JBOFGM010000375.1:0-4823 GCA_051649105.1 Iodobacter sp.
GGATATAAGTCAGATCGCCATCGTTTTTGACCCCGACTAAATAGGGGGCCGATGAGACCAGTACGGCGCTTTCGGCCGCAACACCCCGCCCGCTGCCCGATTCAAATGCCCTGGCTGTCAGATGCAGCTGATAGGTGGAGCGGGCAAAACGCGCCAGATTCAGCGTGAGCTCTGCGTCACCCTGATCATTGGTCGTGGCCGCCGGTAAGGTATCGTGAAAGGCTTCTTTTAACTGGCCGGCTTCGCTGAACCGGTAAGCCGGCCAGGTGGCAAAGGCTGGCACGCTTGGCGTAATGGCTATTTCACCTTCCACCCGCCGCCCGCCTGCCGGGCTGCCAAAGAGATGCATCACTTTTACATTGGCTTTAACGTCTTCGGGCTTAATCCAGCCATCCACCGCGCTGCTGCTCAGGCTGGCGCTGACTTTCATCCGGTCAGGTTCAAATTCTTTAAGCTTGATACTGCCGCTGCCAATTAAATCGCCGCGCTCTTTTCCTTTCAGTAAATAAACGCCGATCTGATAATCGCCGGTGGGAGAGGAATCGCTGCTGACAAAGTCAAAGCTTTCAAATCCGCTGGCAGATAGTCTGATTTTTTCTTTACGCACCGGCTGGCCGCGCGGATCGGTGATCTCGGCTTCCAGCGGCATACCGGCAAGGCTGCCGGCCCAGTTGGCCGTGCGGGTAATGGTATGAATATGGGCGGTTTCGCCCGGGCGGTACATACCGCGGTCAGAAAAAATAAAGCTGGATAATTGCTGCGCCGAGGCGGCATTGGCTACGCCGCCAATATCAAAGCGGGACAGATCCAGTTGCCGGTCATAACGGTTAATCGGTAAAAACGAGACATCATCGCCGCGGCTGATTAAATACATCAGCGGGGCTTTTTCCCGCGCCAGATCTTTCAGCGGGGGTAAACGGGCATGTCCGCTGCTGTCGGTCTGGCTGCTGGCAACCGTCTGGCCATTGCGGCCAATTACATCGACCCGGGCATTGGCAACAGGATCGCCGCTGGCAATCGACTGAACAAAGACATCGCTGCTGAAATCGACATTGGTTTTAGCCAGCACACCCAGGTCGGACACCAGAATAAAGCGGCTGTCGCTGGGTTCCTGCTCGTGGTTTTTAGGCGCTTTGGGGTCAAATGGGGTGAGTTTCAGCATAAACACGCCACGGCGGCTGCCGGTTTTATCGCTCAGATAGCGGGTCAGATCGATGCTGTCGTAATACGGTTTGCCGGGTTCGGCCGGCGGCAGGGCGCGCTCTTCCACAAAGCGCTCCACCAGCGTATCCAGATAGCTTTCGGCCATATCGGGATTAGCAAAATGGCCATTATTCTGGTCAACCAGATGATGCAGCTGATTGGGCAGTAAACGGCCGACTTCAATTCTGACCCCGGCCAGACCACGGGCCACAAAAGCCACTTTTTTGTCGCCGGCCATCGATAACAATGCGCCTTGCGACAGCAGTTTGACGGTTTTTGGCCAGGCGGCCACCTGAATCACCCGGGTGGCCACTTTGCCGGACTGATAGCCGCCAAAGGCCTGTACCCCGGCATCCACCTGCACAAAAACCGAGCGCCCGACGGGGGCGGAAAATTTCCAGCTGTGGGCGGTATCGTATTCTTCTGCTCCGGGCATGGCTTTAAGCGGCAGCGGATGAGTCAGCACCGCCTGGCCCACCTGGCTTGGCCCCCACTGATAGCCGCCATGCTGGTCTTCTTTGGGGGTATTGGGCGGATATTCCGGCAATAACCAGGCGCGCACCTTTCCTTTAAGCGCCGCTTCACTGACGGGAACATTGCTTTGCATCATCAGCACTTGTTCTGGTTCAAAGCGCTCGTTATCCACCAGCGTCATTTGGATTTGTTCAAAGCGCAGGCTGTAAAGCCCCGGCACACTGACGGTGCTTTCGATGGCTTCCAGCTCATTGCCGCCCTGGCTGGCCTTGCCGCCCTTGGCCAACTGTAATGTCAGCGTGCTGTCTTCTCTGGGAATAGTCAGCGGGGCAGAATGGATATAGGCATTCAAGCGTGCTTTATCAAAACTGATGGCATAGGCCGGCACTTTATCGCTTTGATAACCCAGCCCGCCGCCTGGCTTCAGGCTGACTTTTTCCTTAATACTGTTGATATCTGCCGGATGGCTGAAGTGCAGGGTGGCCACCAGTTTTTTAAGATTGGCATCCCGTGGATCCTGATAAAAGCGCGCTTCGCTGACTTTGGCCGTAAAAGGCGCGGTATTGAAATTAAAGCGATATTCTTCCAGCCTGACACTGGTGGCCAGCAAGGTTTTTTTAGCCAGTGAAACTTCAAATTCTGCATCCACCGGCCAGTCGCCTTTGGGCTGAAACACCAGTTTACGGTCGGTTTCCCAGGTCCAGCTGCCCGCGAGCGCCGGTGAGAGTTGCACGCCATCACCGGCGGGTTTGCCAATTTGTTTAAGCGGGGCGGCGGATTCATTAAATTCAACGATCAGCGGCAGGGGCTGAGGCCGGTCTTTATCGTCATAGGGCGTCAGCGCCGGGGCGGTTACCAGATAACTGACATAGAGCGGCTTGGGTAAAGACTGATACCAGCGCCAGCCGGTGATGCCGGCGGCGGCCACGGCGGCGGCAATCAGCAGGGCAAAGCCGGCTTGCCGCGGTTTGGCCCGCATCCATGCCAGCAGTTTTTCTATGCCACGGGCGCTCTTTTGCAGCCAGAGCGGAGCCTGCCAGTTGATTTCACCCAACAATTGCACCAGCAGAAAGCGGGTAACACGATGCAGCCATTGAAAGACAGGCAGAGCAAGTTTGAGCAGGCGATTCATCATGGGGCTCGGCTGGGGCAGAATGGCTTCAGTATATCCTTTTCATCCTTTTGACCCACCGGATTTGTATGGTTCGTGTCAACACTAAGGTATTGTTTTGCATGGGTATAAGGGTTTTTGTGTAAGCTTTGGAAGCAGCATAAAATGGAGCAGGCTGCATTTCAGTCCATGATATTTGCAGTTCAGACCGCAAAATTAACAGCTGGTCTTTCTATGGTTTTCATTTAATGGGGGGCTTGTCATACTGGTTTCATCTTTTAAACACAGACAGGCTTAAAAAATGAAAAAGATCCTGGTTGTTGTATTGCTGCTGGCATTAGCCATTTATTTGGCAGTTGGCTTAACGCCGGAACAGTTTAATTTTCAAATGACTCATCAGAATGAATCATGGCAATGGCAGCCCCATGGCATGGAGCTGATTATTGTGATCCCGGTTTTATTATTGGTTGGCGTGCTGCTGTTCTTTATCTTTACCAGCCTTGCGACCTTTTTGCTGGCTTTAGGCGTAATGATTGCCGGCTTGGTGGTCTTTTCGATGTTGCTGCCTTTTGCTATTTTTCTGGCCGTGCCGGCTTTGATTGGCTATTTAATTTATTTACTGTGCCGTCAGTCCCGCCCGGTTCAATAGGCATAAAAAAAGCGCGCAATTTGCGCGCTTTTCTAAAGGTTCCGGCTTATGCAGTCAGAGCCAGCAGTTTGACAAAAGCTTCATCAAATTGCTTCAGACCTTCAGTTTGCAGCTGTTCACCCACCAGATTGAAATTCAGATCCAGCTTACGGAATGCAGCCATATTGGCAACGGCTTCTTCGGTGCCGGTTTCCAGTGTGCTTGCTGCAACACCATGGTCGCGGAACAGATCCAGAGTGGCATCAGGAACGGTATTCACAGTTTCCGGGCCAATCAGATCGGCAACATACATCACATCGCTATAGGCTTTGTTTTTAGTACCGGTGGATGCCCACAGCATCCGTTGCGGGTTTGCACCCAGCGCTTTCAGTGCAGCAAAGCGTGTGCCATGGAACAGCTTTTTGTAATGCTCATAAGCCACTTTAACAAACGATTTTGCCATTTTGCCGCGCAGAGCCAGCGCTTCTGCAGTGCCTATTTCTTCCAGTTGCGGATCAATCAGGCTGTCAACGCGGGACAAGAACACTGATGCCACGGCATGAACGTGATCAACCGGCAGACCGGCAGCAGCACGTGCTTCCAGACCACGGATATAGGCAGTCAGCACTTCATCCACATGCTTCAGATTAAACATCAGTGTGACATTGATATTTAAACCGGAGGCGATCAGTTCTTCAATCGCAATCACACCCGCTGCAGTAGCCGGTACTTTAATCATCAGATTAGGGCGGTCAATGGCGGCCCACAGGCGCTTGGCATTAGAAATGGTACCCAGAGCGTCGTGTGACAGAGTCGGGGACACTTCTAAGGATACATAACCGTCTTTACCGTTGGTTGCATCGTAGATCGAGCGGGTTACATCGCAAGCGGCTTTTAAGTCAGGAATAACCAGCGCTTCGTAGCGTTGTTCGGCAGTTAAATCTTGCTTCTTAAGCTCGGCCAGGTCACCGGTATAAAGAGGATCTGAGCTGATTGATTTATAGAAAATAGCCGGGTTAGAAGTTACACCAGCGATACCGTCTTCGGCCAGAATCTTGGCCAGCTCGCCAGATTGAATCAGACCACGGGATAAATTATCCAGCCAGATGCTTTGACCAAAGGGCTTAATAGCAGCGATTCTACTCATATTGCAACTCCTTAACGATTAATAATAAACAGATTAATAAACAAAGGGTTAACAACTCAACTCAGCTGTTTTAACAAGTGACAAAGGCAGCAATCCGACTCCTGCTGCAATCTCTTTAACGACCGATCAAAAACACATATAAACAAAGGGTTAACAACTCAACTCAGCTGTTTTAACAAGTGACAAAGGCAGCAATCCGACTCCTGCTGCAATCTCTTTAACGACCGATCAAAAACACATATCAACAAAGAGCGGACAAC
>JBOFGM010000376.1:0-1029 GCA_051649105.1 Iodobacter sp.
CACGTTTGCGTGCCTTGCTACGTCGCAGCAAAATCTTACCGCAGTCTGTCCAACAACTGGGCAATCTGCGCTTAGACCGCGCCGGTCAACGTGCATGGTGCAATGACACTCCGCTGGACTTATCTGCCCGCGAACTGACAGTATTGGAAATCTTAATGTCCAATATTGATCGTGTTGTGACCAAAGAGCAGATCGTTGGCGAGCTGGGTTCAGAAAACGCCGAAGTGGGCCTGAATGCCATTGAGGTTTATGTTCACCGTCTGCGCAAAAAGCTGGATCCTTGCGGCGTGGTGATTCGTACCATCCGTGGTCTGGGTTATTTACTCGAAAAACAACCTGCACAAGCGCAGGATGTTGAGGGGTAATTTCTCTATCAAGCGACAGCTCCTCCTGTGGTTACTCATACCGCAGGGGGTGCTTTGGCTTGCCGGTGCATTCTTAAGTTATAACGTAGCCAAGTATTATACCAATACGGTAATAGACAATAGCCTGCTGCAAACAGCCAGAGCCATTGCCCGCCAGATCAAGCCGCAAGATAACGGGCTGATTATTGATTTTCCCCGTGCGTCCCAGCTGCTGCTGGAGGACGACTCGGACGAACACTTCTACTATATGGTCACGCTCAGCTCCGGCGGCGTGATTTTAGGCAACAGCCAGCTCCCCCCCGCCCTGACCCACAGTACCCCGGATAATCAAGCCGTTTTTTACGATACCAATATGCAAAATGAAACGCTGCGTATTGTGTCGCTGTATTTTCCCGTTGAATTTGCCCAAAAGAAGCAATGGCTGCATGTTCAGCTGGGAAAAAGCACGCAGGCCCGCAATCAGTTATCTAAAGAAATTCTGATCGCCATTGCCGCGCCGCTGGGTGTGCTGATTTTTGTGATGAGCTTTTTAGTCTGGTGGGGTATTGGCCGTGGCCTGCGCCCGCTGGCCCGCCTGCAAAAACGGGTGGAAGAGCATTCCGGGCAGGATCCGTCGCCGCTGCAATTAGATAATGAGCCGGAAGAAGTCGGCGCCCTCACCTCG
>JBOFGM010000377.1:0-2269 GCA_051649105.1 Iodobacter sp.
GTAATTAAATAGGTTTGTTTGCGTAAAGAGCCTGCCATATTAATGGCCGCACCCTCTCCGCTGGAGTGCACCACGGTGCTCCAGCTCATAAATAAGGCAATAAAAGCCGGTAAAACCATCAGCAATAATGCGTGTGTAATAAAACGCAAAATGGATGTGCGGCGCATAAAATCTCCCGACATACGGTATCTACCTCTGAATTTCCACAACGCTTATCGGACGGGATGCGCTGAGCAGGTTGAATTGGCAAATTCAGTAAAAAAACAGCGCTGATTCTGGTGGTATGTGCCCGGAACCGCCGTCTGGCCTTCGCCGGCCCTTAGTACACCATGCCAGCGGCGCTTTAGGCAAACAAGGCGGTTGCGCCGGCTACCTACTTATGGGTAGATCTGGCCGCGTGCTGTTTTCTTACACCTCTTCAGAGGCATTGTGCGTATTGAGATGCTCGCCTAATCTGAAAAACTTAATATTCTGATTAGCCGCTGAAGTGGATCCTTCCCGCCGTAACCTGCTTTTTGGCCGCCGCCCGCAAACACCGGCGGCACCACGCCCGCCCTGGGCTGTGGTGGATTTTTTTGCCCGCTGCACCCGTTGCGGCGACTGCGCCACCGTTTGTCCGACGCAAATTATTAAAAAAGGCGATGGCGGATTTCCGGTGGTGGATTTTACCCACAATGAATGCACCTTTTGCGGCGATTGCGTTAAGTCCTGCGTCAGCGGGGCGCTGGTAGTCAGCGAAGCGCCGCCCTGGTCCATTTATGCACAGATCACAGACAGCTGTCTGGCCGCCCGTGGGGTGGAATGCCGCGTTTGCGGCGAAGTCTGTGATGAGCAGGCGATTCGTTTTCAGCTGGCAATTGGAAAAGTCGCCAGCCCTGTTGTTAATTCTGAGCAATGCAGCGGCTGTGGTGCCTGTGTTGCTCCCTGTCCAAGTCAAAGTATTCGCCTGTTGGAGCTGATTGCATGAATATTTTCAGCCTTGTGATCCGTGCTGTGCCCGGACATCTGGAAGAAGTCAAAACCGCGGTTTTAGCCGTGCAAGGGGTGGAAATCCATCTGGAGCATGAAGGCCGGCTGGTGATTACCGTTGAGGATGTGCCCGGTGTGCGCTCCTCTGAATTATTGAAGCAAATCCAGGATATCCGGAATGTGGCCTCGGCCACGCTGGCCTATGAGTATTGCGATGAAGAAGTCGCAGCAGAAGATCCGCCGAAAAAAAAGAAAACTGAGGAGCGTTTGTCATGAGTTTAAATCGTCGTGAATTTATCAAAATATCTGCCGTGGCCGCTGCGGCTGCCAGTGCAGGTATTCCGGTGGCCGGAGCTGCCGCCAAACCCATGCCGGCCATGGCTGGCGATGGCAAAACCAGTATCCGCTGGGATAAAGCCCCTTGCCGCTTCTGTGGCACGGGCTGTGCGGTGCTGGTGGGTACTCAGAATGGCCGGGTGGTGGCCACGCAGGGCGACCCGGATGCGGAAGTGAACCGCGGCCTGAACTGTATTAAGGGGTATTTTCTTTCCAAAATTATGTATGGCGAAGACCGCTTAACTCAGCCTTTATTGCGTAAGAAAAATGGTCAGTACCATAAAGATGGCGAATTCACCCCGGTCAGCTGGGATGAAGCCTTCGATATTATGGAAAAGAAATGGAAAGAAGCGCTGAAAACCAGCGGCCCGGAATCGGTGGCCATGTTTGGCTCCGGCCAGTGGACCGTTTATGAAGGCTATGCGGCGTCTAAATTAATGAAAGCAGGGTTTCGTTCCAATAATCTGGACCCCAATGCCCGACATTGTATGGCCAGCGCAGTAACCGGCTTTATGCGTACCTTTGGTATGGATGAGCCGATGGGCTGTTATGACGATATTGAAGTGGCCGACGCCTTTGTGCTGTGGGGCTCCAATATGGCGGAAATGCATCCGATTTTATGGAGCCGCATTACGGACCGCCGCCTGTCGAACCCTAAGGTGAAAGTGGCCGTGCTTTCCACCTATGAGCACCGCTCCTTTGAGCTGGCCGACTCTGGTTACGGGCTGGTGTTTACCCCGCAAACCGATCTGGCCATGATGAATTTTATTTGTAATCATATTATTCAAACCGGCCGGGTGAACCAGAAGTTTGTTAAAGACCACTGTAATTTTAAAATTGGCGAAACCGATATTGGTTACGGTCTGCGGCCTAACAATCCACTGGAAACCAAGGCCAAAGCCAATGGTTATCCGGATGCGGCGGGTAAACCCAAGGGCAATCCAAATGAAATGAAAGACGGCTC
>JBOFGM010000378.1:0-2154 GCA_051649105.1 Iodobacter sp.
TCTGCGGCACGTCCGCCGGTGGGATTAATGCGGTGGCGCTGGCGGCCGGCACCACCAATTTTCGCCGCTCGGTGTTTGAGCTGGCCCGGCTTTGGCAGGGGCTGAGTCCGGAGCTGATTTATCACTGCTCTATAGGGCAGCTGCTGGGCACGGCGTTTCACTGGGTGATTTCACTATTGTCGGGCGGAATGGGTAAATATAATCCCAAGGCCTTTTTAAATAACGCCCCCCTGCGCGAGCTGCTGAATGAGCGGGTGGATTTTGCCGGTATCGGGCTGGGCATTCAGGCCGGATCCTTGCGGGCGCTCTCGATTACCGCCTCGGGCTATACCACCGGCCAGTCGGTGTCTTTTTTTCAGGGTGCAGCCGATCTGGAAACCTGGCGGCGGGCAACAAGGGTAGGGGTTAAGTCCAGCATTACGGTGGATCATCTGATGGCGTCCTCCGCCATTCCGCTGCTTTTTCCGGCCATTCATATCCACCGCGAATATTTTGGCGATGGATCGGTGCGTCAGATTGCCCCGATCAGCCCGGCCATTCATTTGGGAGCCAAGCGGATTTTGGTAATTGGGGTGGCGCCGCCTGCCACGCAATTGCCCCCACGGGAAAAAATCACCCTTTATCCTAATCTTGCCCAGGTGATGGGGCATTTAATGAATAGTATTTTTCTGGACGGGCTGGAAACAGATCTGGAGCGCTTAGGCCGGGTGAACCGCACCCTGGCGGCGGTGCCTGAAGAATTGGTCAGTCTGCTGCCGCTGGGTTTGCGGCCCATTCAGGTGTTATCTATTTCTCCTTCACAGCCGCTGGAACGGCTGGCCGTGGCCTTTAAGCTGGATTTTCCCTTTGGCATGCGGTTTTTGCTGGGAGGCATGGGGGCGTTTCGCCATCATGGCTCGGTGCTGGCCAGTTATTTACTGTTTTGTGGCGGTTATGCACGTAAATTAATCGAGCTTGGCTACCGCGATGCCATGGCCAAAGAGCAGGAACTCAGGGATTTTCTGACTGCCCCCTGATAAATACAGGCTTTATGCCTGCCCGCGCCGCACAGGCCGCAAGGCCGGTTAATTCTTACTTCGATTTAGTACCCCCTCTGCATCGGCCTGGCTGATAGAATAGTCTTTATCTATTAAAGCGGTGTCGGAGTAGCTATGTTGCGTTGGCGTTTAGGGCATTTAGCCCTGTCTTTATTTTGTGCAGGCACCATTGCCTTTGCGTTGTATTTGCAAAATACCCAATTTCTCAGCCCTTGCCCCCTGTGTATTTTCCAGCGGGTCGGCTTTATTACCTTTGGCCTGCTTTCTTTATGTGCGGCCGCCATTCCTCTGCCCCGGATGAGCCGGTTCTGGCCCATTGTGCTGACGCTGGTGGGGCTGACCGGTGCTGCTATTGCAGCACGCCATGTGGCAATTCAATATTTTATCGATCCAACCCAGCTTCCTTCCTGCGGGCCGGGGCTGGAATTTCTGATGGAAACTCAGCCCTGGCTGCAAGTATTTAAAGGCGTGATTACCGGTCATGGTGAGTGCGGCATTATCGACTGGACTCTGTTTGGGATGTCTTTGCCGGTGATTGCTTTATTGGGTTTCAGCGGTTTAATTGCTGCAACCTGGACGATTCGTTTCTGGCAGGCTAAAGCATGACGCTGACTGAGCTTCGTTATATTGTTGCCGTAGCCCGTGAGCGCCATTTTGGCCGGGCTGCCGGCAGTTGTTTTGTGTCCCAGCCCACTTTATCCGTGGCGGTAAAAAAGCTGGAAGAAGAACTGGGCGTGGCTTTATTTGAGCGCTCGGCCAGCGAAGTGACCCTGACCCCCATTGGCGGCCGGCTGGTTGAGCAGGCGCAGCGGGTGCTGGAAGAAGTGCAGCTGATCAAGCAGCTGGCAGAGCAGGGTAAAGATCCGCTGGCCGGCCCCTTGCGCCTTGGCATTATCTATACCATCAGCCCTTATTTATTGCCGCATTTAATTCCGCAGCTCAGAATTGCCGCGCCACAGATGCAAATTTTGCTGGAAGAAAACTATACCGCCCGCCTGGTGGAAATGCTGAAACAGGGTGAAATTGATGTGGCCATTGTGGCTGAGCCATTTTTTGAGGCCGGATTAGCCACGCAGGCCGTTTACGATGAGCCCTTTGTGGTGGCCACGCCTAAAGG
>JBOFGM010000379.1:0-3780 GCA_051649105.1 Iodobacter sp.
AGCCAGTTGCAGATTAAACAGAAACACAATCAGCGCCGCAACCGCCATTACGATAAGGGTGGTGGGCAGTTTGGGTAGCTGGCGTTTGGCTATTTGTAATAAGAGCAGCGTACTTAATCCAATCGCGGCCGTAGTCAGATGAGATTCGGGCAACCGCTCGGGCAGCTCCAGCAAGCGGCCAATTAAATCGTGTTTTTCAAAGGTAAACCCCAGCAATTTACCCAGCTGGCTCATGGCAATACTGATGGCTACCCCGTTTAAAAAGCCTGCCAGAATCGGTGGCGACAGGAAATCGGCCAAAAATCCCAGCCGGAAGCGGCTGGCCAGTAAGCAAAATAAACCGGTGATTAAAGCCAGCGCCACGGACAAAGAAATATAAATCTCGCTGTTACTGGCGGCCATCGGCAGCAGGGTGGAGGCCACCATGGCACAGGTGGCGGCGTCCGGGCCAACAATCAGCTGCCGGGAAGAGCCAAATAAGGCATAGGCCACCATCGGTAAAATACTGGCATAGAGGCCGGCAATCGGGCTCATTCCTGCCAGCTGGGCATAGGCCACACCCACCGGAATGGCGACGGCGGCAACCGATAAACCGGCCAGCATATCCGGACGCCAGCAATCTCTGGGGTAATTAAAAAATAAGCTGAGCCCCGGTATGGCTTTTAAAAATAGTTTTTTCAAGGCTCGGTTCCTGGATCAAAAAGTTTTGCTGTTATTTAGTTATATGAAAGATTCAGGTCTCTGATACCGGAGGATGCCTGCGGCGGGTCAGTTCCGTGATATCGCTTGCTTGTTCACGGCAAAACTGAATAAAGCGGCGCAAGGCGGCGGAATGATATTTTTGCCGGTGCCAGGCCAGATACAGCTGACGCGGAAAGGTTTGCTGCACCGGCAGGCAGACCAGCCGCCCGCTGTCGAGCCGGTCTTGTGCGGCCAGCCGGGAAATAAAGCCAATACCCATCCCCTGTTCGATCGCCAGCATCACGGCTTCCAGGGTATTGAGCTCCAGCCCCATTTTGAAGGTGGTCAGATGCGGCAGAATCAGCTGCTCAAATTGTTCCCGGTTGCCGGAAAAAGGCTCACGCAGCACCCAGGTTTGATGGCTGAGTGCGGTTAATGGCAGATCCGTTTGTGACAGCAAGGCATGGCCGGGAGCCGCCACAATGCACATTTCATCTTTTAACCAGGGATCGGCAATTAAATCCGGATGATGGTTTTCACCCTCAATCAAGGCCAGATCCAGTTCAAAATGGGCCAGGGCATGGCTCAGAATATGGGTATTAGAAATCGAAACACGGGGGGCCTGCCCGCCGCCGGAGCGGGCCAGCAGCAGCGGCAACAGATAATTGCCAATGGTCTGAGTGGCTCCCAGCCGCAACTGGCCAACCGGGGCACTGTCCGGGCTGAACATGGTTTCAATATCGGCCAGGCGGGCCATCAGCTCCTCGGCCACTGGCTGTAATAATTTGCCTTCGGCGTTTAACTGTAATCGCGGATGCACCCGGTCAAATAACGGGGTGGCCAGCTGGCGCTCCAGCTCCTGCAAAGACTGAGAAATGGCGCCCTTGCTTAAGCACAGCTCATTGGCGGCCATACCCAGATTGCCATAACGTGCAATGGCGGCGAAGGTTTTGAGTTGCTGGAAGGTGAGCTTCATTTGATTTCTCTAAACACCTGGTTCAAATCATTTAGATATGATAAACAAATTACCCGCGTTATCCTATTCCCATTGTTACAGACGGAAGGTTGTTATGTTTACTCGGACTCGTCAATTACTGGCTGCAGCACCTACTCCCATGGCGGGTTTAGCCCTTGGGATTGCCAGTCTGGGATGGTGTTGGGAAAACGGTGGCAATTTTGCAGGCCTTGCCCAGTTGCTGGGTGCCGCGATTGCTGCAGTATTGCTACTGATTTTAACGTTTAAATTTATTGTTCATCCGCATTTGCTCTGGAAAGATCTGGCTCATCCGGTGGTTGGCAGCGTGGTACCGACTTTTGCCATGGCTACCATGGTGGTTTCTAAAGCGGCCGGATCTTTTGCACCCGTCTTTGCCGAACGGTTATGGCTGCTGGCCGTGATCTTGCATCTGGTGTTCCTGGCGACCTTTATCTGGCACCGTGCCAAAGATTTTGAAATTCATCATATGGTGCCCAGCTGGTTTGTTCCGCCGGTAGGCATTATCGTGGCAGATGTGGCTTTCCCTGGCGGACAATTTGCGGCGCTTGCCACGGGTTTACTGTGGTTTGGGATTCTTTGTTATGCCGTGATGCTGCCTTTAATGCTGTACCGCCTGATTTTCAGCCATGAAGTGCCTGATGCTGCCAAACCAACGATTGCGATTCTGGCCGCCCCTGCCAGTTTATCTTTAGCCGGATATTTAACCGTGACTGCTGAACCTTCTTTACTGGTGGTGGCGCTGTTATTTGGTATTGCCATTCTGATGACCGGAATTATCTATTTAGCCTTTTATAAATTGCTGGGCTTACCTTTCTCACCGGGCTATGCCGCTTTTACCTTCCCCTTGGTGATTGGCGCTACCGCATTATTTAAGGTCAGCCATTTGCTTGGGCAATTTGAATTTGCCGCAGATTATGTGGATCAGGTAACGATGCTGGCTCAGCTGGAGCTGGGGGTTGCCACGGTGATTGTGCTGTATGTGGCTTTACGCTATCTGATGTTCTTTTGCCGCAAGGCTGAAACGAAGTCTGAAACGAAGCCTGAAGCGGTTTATCAGGGGCAGCTGGTCAGTCGTTAATATCCAGTTCAGAAATACAAAAAGGCCGCATCGTGATGCGGCCTTTTTAACGGGCATCTGAGCTGTTTTACTTTGAGCGGGAGCAGAAGCTGGGGGTATGGTGATTGTGCTGAAGGTTTTACACGCTATCTGATGTGCCGCAAGGCTGAAACGAAGCCTGAAGCGGTTTATCAGGGGTAGCGGGTCAGTCGTTAATATCCAGTTCAGAAATACAAAAAGGCCGCATCGTGATGCGGCCTTTTTAACGGGGTTCTGAGGCGTTTTACTCTGCGCTGGTATCAGCAGGAGTATCAGTCACAACAGTTGCCGTATCGGGTGTTGCAATCGCTTCGGCAGGCACTGCGGTGCTGTCTGCCTGATCTGCCACAACCGGAGGTTTTTTGCGGTCTTCGATATTCTGTACAAATTTCGCCGCTGCAGTTTTTTCTTCTGCGGTGACATCGCCAACCGGCTTACCGTTTAAATCAAAACGCTTACCACCGCGCGCTACCGATTTAAGGTAACGCACTTTACGGCAGTGAGCCGCAATAGAACGGTGTACATGGGTGGCAGCAAATTGTGGCAGTGCTTTTTCCAGTTCTTTGTGAACACCGATCATGAGGGGCTTAAATTGCTTCATCACCGGATAACGTTGATAAAGAATTTCGATAATCATAATTTGCTGCTGACGTGCAGATTTCTCGCCAATGGCAGATTGTAATGCTTGAGCTAAAGCTGAATTTTGATCGGTCATCATTAGAAAACTAGGGTTGGTGTGAGGGGTAGCTTACCTTAACTCTGCGTCTGCATATACGGTGCTTTAGCAAAGTGTGGCTAAGAGAGTGCAATATTTGCAATAAAGTTCGTCGCCAAGGGCATATTCTCAGAGAATCGGGATTAAAACCATAGTGCATGGGGTGGCAGAGACAATACTGATCCGATATTCGGGGGCCCGCTCGCTGGCCCAGTGCCAGTTCACTTTAATATTGTCGTCTTCCAGCAGGCTGTCGCCCCGGACCACATGCTCACGTAATCCGGCTTTAAA
>JBOFGM010000380.1:0-8746 GCA_051649105.1 Iodobacter sp.
TCCTTCCGCGACCACGCTCAAACCCAGCGCAGTGGCCATTTGCACAATATGCAAGGCCACATGATGCGTGGCAGCACCACTACCTAATGCTTGTACAAAGCTTTTATCAATTTTCAGCGTATCGACAGGCAAATTATGCAAATAGCTCAGGCTGGAATAACCCGTACCAAAATCATCAATCAAGATCTGGTGACCCGCCAGCCGCAAGCTGGCGATCATGGCAATTTCTTGCTCCCCAAGCACTAAGCTGCGCTCAGTGATTTCCAGCTTAAGGCGCTGCGGTGCCACTTTACAGGTGGCACATAATGCGGCCAGATTATCTGCAAAACCAGGTGCGGTTAAATCTGCACCCGCTAAATTAACCGAGACGGATATGTCTTGAGTGGTAATTTTAGCTAAATCAGCGATGACTTGTTTAAGGACGAATTGTGTCAGCAACATGATCTGGCCATTTTCTTCGGCATAGCCAATAAACAGATCCGGGCTGATTCTTGAGCCATTTTGTCGCTGCCAGCGTAATAATGCTTCAGCGCTGCTGATCTTGCCATCGGAGAGGCGAACCATTGGCTGATAGTGCACTGCAAATTCTCCCAGCCTCAGCCCTTCAATAATTTCAAGCCCCATGGTAAAGCTGCGCCGGGTAAACCAAACAATCACCCCGGTCAATAAGAGACAAAGCACAATACACAGCGGCAGAAAATCTTGAAAATAATCCAGCCAGGTACGCTGTAATTCAGTGGGTGGCAAATAAGCCGTAATGACATAATTTGGGTTGGTTTTGCTGACTTGAGACTGGGACAACCATGTATCGTCGGCTTTCGCCTTAAAATTGTGAGTTTTGGCTAAGACCCGGTTTTCAAGCACGGCCTCAATATATAACTGACGCTTTTTTACCGGCAAAACGTCAACCAAATATTGGGAATCGATCACTGAAAAATGAGGGCCTGTGCCATACAATATGGATTGCTTAGGTAAGCCCCCTTGAAATTCAAACCAAAGCGAGCGCCCCTGTCTGGTTTGATAATCACGCGAAGGCAGGGGGTAGGTCTGGTGATCCGTGGCAGAACACAGCACAAAACCATCTGGCGCATATAAAACATTACGCACAAACATCTCGTCAAAAGCAATTTCGCCAAGAAGTTTCTGATGGGATTTGCCACAGTCATGCGAGCCTAAATGATCTAACTGGCTTAAAAAAAGACCACTACCATCAAAAACACGGTTACTGCGCAATATAACCTGCTCGGCAACCTCTCTGAGGTAGCTTTCCAGCTCTTCTTTAGCCTGATACCTGGCTAACAGAGCGGCAAACAACATAACCGCCGCACAAGTCACAACCGAGATTAAAATGGCTTGCCAGAATAGTTTCTTTTTAAGCATATATTTTATGCCTGCATCCTGTATTCATTCGTTATTTTAATGACTGCATAATAAAATAGAATCCATATAAATATGAGTAACTTTGTCATTTACGAGCAACCGGACTTTTTAGTTGCAATTAAACCTGCAGGCATATCCTTTCATACCGAAGGTGATCAGCCAGGATTTGTTGAGCTATTACGCCAGGAACTGGGCGAAGTGCCGCTCTGGCCAGTACACCGGCTGGATAAAATCACTTCAGGTTTGCTGCTGTTTGCCAAAACAGCCGATGCTGCACGTTATTTTGGCGAAGCGTTTACCGCCCACCGCATTCATAAATATTATCTGGCCGTGGCCGATAAAAAACCTTCCAAAAAACAGGGCTGGATCAAAGGAGCCATGGAAAAGGGCAGGGGAGGCAGCTGGCGCCTGGCCCGGGAGGGCGAGCTGACCGCCTCAACGCAGTTTTTCAGCTTTGCACTGGAAGCGGGCACGCCAGGACAACGATTATTTGTACTGCGCCCGCATAGTGGCCGCACCCATCAGCTAAGAGTTGCACTAAAAAGCCTTGGCAGCCCGATTCTGGGCGATGAGCGCTATGGTGGCACCGCCGCAGACCGGGGCTATTTACACGCCTGGGCCTTAGATTTTGCATACCACGGGGAGGAGCACAGAATACTTTTACCCCCTGAATCGGGGCAAGCCTTCCAAGGTATTGCCAGTCAGCTGAGCAATCTTATTCCCTGGAATTTGCCATGGCCCAAGCCTTAAACGGGCTGCAGCACCACGTCCGCGGGTATAACCCCTGTTCAGCGGCCTTCGCTTTCCATCTTTCTTAACTCTTTAATAACATGCTGCTGACGGCGGCTGACTGCCAGCCGTTCGGGTAAATCCCGCAAAATCACCTGCCAGTGCGCTTCACTGCCACCTGCGGCCGATTTTTCAAAGCCAGACATCATATCGCGGGCCACCAGGCAGTTACGATGGATCCGCACAAAATGATTGCCAAATTCTTCTTCCAGCCGGGTCAGCGAATCTTCCAGCAGGTATTCACGATCCCTGGTGCGCAAAGTAATATATTTTTGCTCGGCTTTCAGATAATAAGCATCCGAAACCGGGATCAGATGCACCCGGCCACGCTCGGTGACACTAAAATGGCTGCGGGCATGGCTGGCAGGGGCCGCCTGTGCCTTGGCCGAGCGCAAATCCTGCACCCGTTTTAAGGCCGAGATCAGCCGCTCTTTTCGGATCGGCTTGAGCAAATAGTCCACCGCCCGCACTTCAAAAGCAGCCACACCATATTCTTCAAATGCGGTGGCAAAAATCACCACCGGCGGATGAGTAAAGTGCCCCAGCTCACGGGTCAGCTCAATGCCGCTCATTTGCGGCATCTGGATATCCACAATCACGGCATCTGCATCGGCCTCAGCAAGGGCAGCCAGCGCCGCCATCCCACTGGTGGCGGTACCCACCACATCATGCGGGCATTCATCGGCAACATCTGCCAGAACATCTTGCAGCCTGCGCAAAGCAGGGATTTCATCATCAACAAGAAAAAGGCGCAAAGGTGTTCCCATGGGGAATCTCCCGGTAAGGCAAGACGATATGTACTTGATAATAGTCGTTATCCGCATAAGTGCTTAAATTGGCCTCAGCATCAAAGTGAAGCAATAAGCGCTGCCGGATATTGTCCAGCGCCATGCCATTACCACGATGCTGACTCACCGTACCCGGCGGAGGTAACGAGTTTTTAATAATTAAATGAACTTGCTTGTCTTTCAGGCCAATGCTGATTTGTACCGGCCCTGGGTTCAATATAGGTTCTACGCCGTAATAAATCGCATTTTCTAAAAGTGGCTGTAATAACAGAGGGGGCATTGCTGCCGTAATGGGTTCGAGTGGTAAATCCCACTCAACGACCAGCCGCTCTCCTAAACGTACCGCTTCAATATTTAAATAACGCCGTGAAATCTCAATTTCACACTCCAGGCTGGAGAGCTGTTGCTTATCCACCATCACCACGCGAAATAAATCGGCTAAGTCTTCCAGCACCTGCTCAGCCCGTCTTGGCTCACTGCGAATCAAAGACAATACGGCGTTCAAACTGTTAAAAAAGAAATGTGGTCTGATTCTGGCCTGCAATGCTGACAACCTTGCTTCCGTCAACCGGGGCGATAATGATTTCCAGCGTAAGCGCAGGTAAAGCATGACAGTCACTATCAACATCATGGTAAACAGAAGCGCAGGAAGCAAGGCCGTTGCAGGTTGTAATACCGCCAGCAAGAGTTTTCTTTGGCCAAAAACCAACAGCATGCCCAATAATACGACGGCTCCAACCCCCGCACGATAAGGCAAGCGACTCAGCCAGGGCGAAATCAGCGACAGTAAAAATAACGCCACCAGCAGAGGGGGCTCGACCCACATCGCCACCTCTCCCAGCTTTAAAGACCATTCATTCCAGTTGGATAAGCCCAAAAAAACATAGGCCAGCATCCCCAGATGCAGCACCAGCAAAATGCGCAGCACAATGCCCAGATTGCGAAAATCCGGCAGCGGCACAGTTTCTTCTTCTGTTTTATCCAGCAACATACGATCGACCCATTTGTTACCTACACTATAAGAAATTCTTCCCGGTGTTTTGCATGTCACTTGCCATCATTCACAGCCGTGCCCTGATCGGTATTGAAGCGAATGCCGTGCTGGCAGAAATTCATCTGGCCAATGGCCTGCCCGCCTTTAATCTGGTGGGTTTACCCGATCTGGAGGTCAAAGAAAGCCGCGAGCGGGTACGCGCTGCACTGGCCGTCTGTGGCTTTGAATTTCCTAACCGGCGTATCACCGTCAATCTTGCCCCCGCAGATTTACCCAAATCTTCCGGTCTGTTTGATTTACCGATTGCAATCGGGATTTTAGCGGCCAGTGGCCAGCTGCCTGTGGAGCAACTGGATCAGTTTGAATTCGCCGGCGAATTAGGACTATCGGGTGAATTACGGCCTGTTCGTGGCGCCCTGGCTATGGCCTGGGCTGCTCAGGCCGCCGGCAGAACACTGATTCTGCCTGCTGAAAGCGCCAGTGAAGCCGCCTTATTACATAGTGCCAGCGTACTGAGTGCCAGCCACCTGATGCAAGTTTGCAGGCATTTAACAGGCAGTGATCCCTTGGCCATCGCCCGGCCCGTTGCCATTGCACCCCCGACATCCATGCCGGACTTAAGCGAGGTTAAAGGCCAGCAACAGGCTAAACGCGCCTTAGAAATAGCGGCAGCAGGCCGGCACAGTCTGTTGTTAATTGGCCCGCCTGGCACGGGTAAATCGATGCTGGCACAACGTTTGCCCGGCTTACTGCCGGAAATGAGTGAACAAGAAGCACTGGAAGCCGCCCGCATTCAATCGCTGGGCCGGGAAAAACTGGATACCAGCCACTTTGGGCTGAGAGCTTACCGCTCTCCCCACCATACAGCATCGGCAGTGGCGCTGGTTGGAGGAGGTAGTGTGCCACAACCTGGTGAAATCTCTTTGGCTCATCATGGCGTTTTATTTTTAGATGAACTGCCGGAATTCGACCGTAAAGTGCTGGAAGTGCTGAGAGAACCTTTAGAAAGCCAAAAAATTCATATTGCCCGCGCCGCACGGTCCACCGAATTCCCGGCAGATTTTCAACTGATTGCGGCCATGAATCCCTGCCCCTGTGGCTATCTGGGCCATCCTAAAAAAGCCTGCCGTTGCACCCCCGATCAGATCAACCGTTATCGCAATAAACTATCCGGCCCCTTTATGGACCGGATCGATCTGGTTATCGAAGTACCCTTATTACCCGAATCCACCTTGCTGGCAGCCGCCACCGGAGAATCATCCCTGGCCGTCCGGCAACGGGTTACTGCCGCCTGGCAAAGGCAGCAGGCCCGGCAAAATCAGCCTAACGCCCGCCTGAGCGGTAAATTACTGGAGCAATACTGCCCGCTGAGTGAAGAAGCACGCTCTTTATTGCAAATGGCCATGCAAAAGCTGTCGCTGTCTGCCCGTGCCACCCATCGTGTTTTAAAAGTGGCCCGGACCATTGCCGACCTGGCCGGCGAAGAACATATTGCCACCGCCCATATTGCCGAAGCCATTCAATATCGCCGGGGTTTAAATAGTTAATTGACTCAAAGCAGGAAAACTGAACACGCGTCACAACGGTTTAAATCACACACCTGCCAGGTTTGTCGCCGCAAAAAAACCTTTCTAAACACGGTATATCAAGCTTTAAGCCCCGGTTTGCAACAAAAGCATCCCGATTTAATCCGCATAAAATCAGATCTGCCGGCGGCCCCCGCCATTCACAGCGGTAGTTAAATTGGCCGCAGCTTGCTAGACTCGCGACAACTTTAGTAATCGGTTTCACGTGAAACATGGCAACTCCTAAATACGACGAATCCTCCGTTAAGGTTCTTAAAGGCCTTGATCCTGTCCGGCATCGCCCGGGTATGTACACCCGCACCGATAATCCTCTGCATATCTGCCAGGAGGTGATCGACAATGCCGCCGATGAGGCACTGGGGGGGTACGCGACCAAAATTGATGTGGTGCTGTACCGCAATCAAACCATGCGCGTCAGCGATAACGGCCGTGGTATTCCGGTCGGGCTGCATCCGGAAGAGGGCGTGCCTACGGTGCAGGTGGTCTTTACCCAGCTGCATGCCGGCGGTAAGTTTGATAAAAAAGACGGCGGCGCTTATGCGTTTTCCGGCGGTTTGCATGGCGTAGGCGTTTCCGTTACCAATGCCTTATCAACCCGTCTGGAAGTAGAAGTTAAACGCGACGGACACCTGCATCGTCTGGTCTTTGGCAGTGGTGAAGTGATTGAGCCTTTATCGCTGCTGGGCGCCTGTGCCAAAAAAGACACCGGCACCAGTGTGTTTGTTGAGCCTGATCCGCAGTATTTTGATTCGCCCACTATTTCTCAGGCCGATCTGGAACACCAGCTTAAATCCAAAGCCGTGCTGTTGCCGGGGCTGGTGGTTAATCTGGCCATTGAGCAGCCAAATGGCGAATTTATTGATAAAAACTGGTGCTATCCGGATGGATTAACCGGTTATTTATCTGAAAAAGTCGCCGGCTATACACAAGTGATCCCTATTTTTGAGGGTGAAAAATATATTGAGCATGATGACGATACCTTTTCACCGGGGGAAGGTTGCGCCTGGGCGCTGACCTGGACCGAAGACGGCGCTGTTAACCGCGAATCTTATGTCAATCTGATCACCACGCCTTCCGGCGGCACGCATGAATCAGGCTTGCGGGACGGGGTATTTCAGGCGGTTAAGACCTTTATTGAATTCCACAGCCTGCTGCCCAAAGGCGTCAAAGTATTGCCGGAAGATTTATTTGGCCGCTGCTCCTTTGTGCTGTCCGCTAAAATTCTGGATCCGCAGTTTCAGGGCCAGACCAAGGATAAATTAACCAGCCGCGATGGTCTGAAGCTGGTTTCCACCGTGGTTCGCTCGCCATTTGAAATCTGGCTGAATCAGCACGTCGATCTGGCTAAAAAACTGGCCGAGTTATGTATCCGTGCGGCGCAATCCCGGCAAAAAAACTCGCAAAAAGTTGAAAAGAAAAAGTCATCCGGCGTGGCGGTATTACCGGGCAAGCTCACCGATTGCGCCTCGGATGAAAGCGAGCGCTGCGAATTATTCCTGGTTGAGGGTGATTCTGCCGGGGGCTCGGCCAAACAAGGCCGGGATAAAGATTTTCAGGCGATCTTGCCTCTGCGGGGCAAGGTACTGAATACCTGGGAAGTCGACCGGGATCAGATCTTTGCCAATAACGAAGTCCACGATATGGCCGTGGCCATTGGTGTGGATCCGCATACGCTGGATGACAGCAAGGCCGATCTGTCCGGCCTGCGTTACGGCAAAATTATTATTATGTCGGATGCGGACGTCGACGGAAGCCATATTCAGGTGCTGCTGCTCACCCTGTTTTACCGTCATTTCCCGCAATTAATTGCTAAGGGCCATGTGCATGTGGCGCAACCTCCGCTTTACCGGGTGGATGTGGCAGGCAGTGGCAAAGCCAAGCCGCCACGTAAATTTTATGCGCTGGATGAAGGGGAGCTGGCCGCCATTCTGGATAAGCTGCGGGTAGAAAAAGTCCGCGAAAATGCCTGGAATATCAGCCGCTTTAAAGGGCTGGGTGAAATGAATGCCGAGCAATTATTCGATACCACCATGAATCCGGATACCCGCCGGATGCTGCGCGTGGGCATTAACAGCGATGTTGCACTCAATACCCGCGAACTGATCAATATGCTGATGAGTAAAACCGAGGCCAGCAGCCGCAAGGCATGGCTGGAAGCCCGCGGTAATGAGGCTGAAGCAGATATTTAAGCCCGTAATCACCCAAAGGACCGGATACCGGTCCTTTTTTTTGTCCTTAAAAATCGGCTCCTGGCAGGCATTCGCCCCTGGGCGAAAAACGTAAATTTTACGTTTCGCCCCCTTTTTTTGCCCTGGATCAACAGTTTGCAATCGTTCCTGCGTAAAATCCGACTAAATTAGTCGGGAATTATCAGGAGCCAAACGATGTTGCTGTTTTCTGCCGAATCGGTTTCATTTGAAACCCCTGTTGCCATGTTGATCGCCTGCCATGACAGGGTGCGCCAATATGCTGAATTAACCCTGAAGCTGGCCCAATATCTGCTCAAAGAAGGCCCGGATACCAAAGTTCAGGAAGCGGCCGCCGGTATTTTGCGTTACTTCGATATTGCCGCTCCGCTGCATCACAGCGATGAAGATCTCGATCTGTTTCCACTGCTCAGCCAATATGGCCAGCCAGAACTCAAAGCCGTGATTGCCACAGTCAGCGCCGAACATGAAGAGCTGGGCAAGCTTTGGCAGGATGTGCGCCACTATCTGCAGCCATTGGCCGCCGGGCAGGCCGGAACCTTGCCGCTGGCCTTGGCGGCTGAATTTGCCAAACGCTATCCGGCCCATGCCGCTTTGGAAGAAACCGCTATTTATCCCTTTGCCGAACAACTGATCGACGCCGCCACGCTGGCTGAGATGGGTAAAAATATGGCCAGCCGCCGCCTTTAGGATCCAGATGAAAACCTTGCTGAGCGCTCCTCACCGGGTCGGCTTTTTTAGCGGCACCCTGTTACTGATTCTGAGTCTGGCCTGGTGGGCCTGCGAGATGCTGCTCAGAGCCGGCGGCCATACGCTGCCCGGAGCCATCGCCCCCATGTTTTTGCATGGCTATCTGATGCTGTACGGGTTTTTTCCGCTGTTTATGCTGGGATTTATCTATACCGCCGGCCCCAAATGGCTGAATGTGGCCAGCCCGGCAGCCAGGCTCTATGCACCGGTGATGCTGGGTTATGCCGCAGGCAGTCTTTTGCTGATTGGTGC
>JBOFGM010000381.1:0-3333 GCA_051649105.1 Iodobacter sp.
CATGCAAAGCGGTAAAAGCCTCGATCAGGCCCAGCTCGCGGGCAAATTGCAGCGTGGCTTCCCCTCGCCAGTCATTAAAATCCCCGGCCAGCACCAGCGGGGCATCGGCCGGCACATCATTAATCACCCGCTCGATCAACATCGAAACCTGTTTACGCCGGTCCATTGCCCGTAAATTCAAATGCACACACAGTGCATGCAGGGGCTGCGACCAGCCAGGCACGGACAGCTCGCAATGCAATACCCCGCGCTGCTCAAAACGATGCAAAGTTAAATTGTGATTTTGCCAGCGCAAAATGGGGAAGCGGGACAACAAGGCATTGCCATGGTGGCCCAGCTTATAACGGGCGTTCAGCCCATAGGCGGTATACAGATCGCCAGCCAGGTATTCATGCTGCGGCGCTTGTGGCCAGTTGGCAAAACGCTGTATCCGCTGGCTGTGCGCACCTTGAACTTCTTGCAAAAAAACCAAATCGGGAGAGAGTGCACGCAATGCCTCGCGCACATCATGCACCACCAAACGCTGATTAAACAGCGACAATCCTTTGTGGATATTGTAGGTGGCAATTTTTAGTGATAAAGCATTATTAATCAATTGGATACCGTCATAATACGGAGCGGAAAACACATCAAAAACACCCGTTTTCACACCCATTCAATCAAAGACCTAAGTCTGCATTCCGGATGAATTTGCCAGTAATTATTTTAAAATTCCGACGCTCCTGCTCACCTTATAGTGCGACATATTCAGCCGTATTAACAGGCCAATATGACTATTACCCTTACTGCCAGTCCACCCTTCCGACCTCAAACACCCCGACACTCAGTGAGCACGATTCCCCGCCGGACAAGATAGCCCACGGGAGATTCATGCGCTCCGTAATCCGTTCGACCCATACCCTGTTCTCTTGATTGACCGATCTGGCGACATCCCTGGCCATGCCCTGCAAGCGCCCGATTTCAATTCTTAAGCGCCTGCATGAAATGCATAAGGTGCGCTGCCGCCATTGATACACAGTATTTTCATGATTTAAGGATTACTTCATTAAAATAAAAAATCAATAATGTAAGCAAGTAAAACAACAACGGATAAGGATAAACCCACACAAACACTCGATAAATTAATCAAACTTTTAGCCATTTTTAGCAATAGTGCCAAATACAAACTCAATCGAAATAAAAAAGACTAGAATTCGCACGAACCTCATATTATTAATTCAGTTCCATAAAAAATGGCCTTTTCACCAGGAAAATACTCACCCAATGATCAGCCCCTCTCTTTTTGGTCCTTCAACCCGGCTACGCCTGGGTCTGATGATTGCAGCAAACGGTCTGTTTATTCTTTTTATTGCCGGATGCCTTTGGCTGAAAAGTAATGATGAGGCCACCCAGCTGGCAGAAACCAGTGCGGCTCGCACCTTACATCTGATTGAAAAAACGCTGCAAAATGCCGATATGAAACTGCAGCAGACAGCGTCATTACTGGGCCAGCCCTGCCAGGCGATCAGTGGAAAATTACAGAAAGTAACGGCGGTTAATCCTTATTTCAGGATGATTTATATATCTGATTTTAATAAATCAAATATCTATTGTGCCTCATCCCCCAATGAGCAGATCGATGCAAATTTTTCGGTGCGAAAATTATTACAGGGTAAAAACCCTGATCAGCCACATCTGTTCTGGACGCCGACATCCCGTATAACCCAGCGCCCTTCCATTGTGCTTTACCGGCCACAAAAAAATGGCCAGGCCATTATCGGGACACTGGAAGGACAGTACTTCAGCGATATGCTGATCCTGCGAACGGGTAAAAATATTAATCGCTATGAAATTGACATTCACCCCTTAAGTATGGTTAATTCAAACGGGAAAATTACATTTGAACCAAGCCAGCCCAATAACCCAACCAATATCCTGGCCAAATCAGATCTTTATCCATTATTTATTTCGGCCAGCTATAGCAACACCCTGTTGATTGCCCAGGCAAAAGCAAATGCATTATGGGCCGGGCTGCTTATTTTAATGTTTTATATTGGCAGCCATTATCTGTGCTGGTACGTGTTCGGCAGCAAGCGTTATTTTATTCAGCAAGTACAAAAGGCCATTCAAAATAAACAGTTTGAGCCGTTTTACCAGCCTATTGTAAACACCGCAGGTATAGCCTCTGGCGCAGAGGTGCTGATTCGCTGGCGGCATCCGGCCAAGGGGCTGATTTTTCCTGATCAATTTATTGCGGCCGCTGACCAGCTGAATTTATTAACGCCCATTATGCAAAGTTTATTTATTCAAATCACTGAAGACACCAGCCAGAATCTTTTACCCGCCAACTGCAGGCTGGGCATTAATTTATCTGCCCGGCAACTGGAAGACCCTTTAATGCTGGGTTCGGTATTCAATCTTAACGCCCATTTTAAAAGTAAAGGATATGGGCTGATAGTGGAAATTACCGAAGAAGGCATTATCAAAAATCAGCACCATGCTAAGCTGGTGATGGATCAAATGAACGCCAGCGGCATTATGGTGGCCATTGATGATTTTGGCATGGGCCACAGCTCTCTTTCCTATTTGCGCCATTTTCCATTTGGCTATTTAAAAATTGATAAAAGCTTTGTGGATGGCCTGCCGGGCAATCAAAAAGATATTGTCATTATAAAAAGTATTATTACGCTGGCTCGCGAGCTTAAGCTGGAAATTGTGGCAGAAGGCGTGGAAACAGAAGCACAGGCCGGCTATTTGCGCACTATGCAGATTGATTATTTTCAGGGTTATTTATTCTCCAAACCCCTGCCATTAAATAACTGGCTGGATTTTATTAAAAGCAATCAGCAGGCAGCTATTATGCAATAAGCGGACAGTCGGGCCGCTTTTACAGACAGAACGCCTGCCCGGCAGCACACGACTATTCAAAAGTCATATCTGCGCCACTCAAGTCATTGTTAATAATAGCATTTGGCGTCTTGTTGACCAGTATCAAGCAAAGCCAAAGCAATGTTTTATGGGTCTTGAAATAAAACCTTACTCCACGCATATTTATTGAATATTAAAAATGCCAAAGGAGTACTCAATGGAAAAAATCATTTCAAGCCCGGGTAAATATATTCAAGGCAAGGGTGTACTGTCTTCTTTGGCCAAATACAGCCAGCAATTGGGTAAAAAAGCCATTATTCTGAGCGGCGGAACGGTGCAGGAAATTGTGGCCCCGCTGATCAGTGCCAGCTTTGAAGCGGCGGATGCCCCTTTTCATATGGAAACCTTTAACGGCGAATGCAGCCGTGCAGAAATTGACCGCCTGCTTGCCATTTGTAAAGCACAGCAAATTAATGTGGTAATTGG
>JBOFGM010000382.1:0-10139 GCA_051649105.1 Iodobacter sp.
GATATTCGCGTAAAGAGGGGTGGCGGACAATATTACTGATCACTTGCCAGACATCGCTGACCCGGTTAATGGCCATATGCTGGGCCGCAGAACGGTTGCACCATTCAATGCGGTCGTGTTCATCTAAAATCACCACCCCGTCGGGCAGGGCTTCACTGGCATTGGTAAAGCGATCCAGCGTATTGGTCAGGCGCTCTTTAATCTTGCTTTGCAGGCGGACCTGGTTATACACACGATCAAATACTTCCTGCCAGATCAGCATGCCGCTGGGCACATTATCCACGCGGGAGTTTTCTACCCAGCGGTGCATGCGGCCCAGATTAACCAGGTGGTAAAGCACCGAAAGAGCCAGCAGGCCAATGGCTGTGGCCATGCCGTAAAACAGTCCGAAAATACTGCCGATTGATGCAGAGAATATTGCCAGTACTAGATAATGAATCAGGGAGCGTAGCCAAAGCATTCAGATTTATTTCCACAGGAAAAGCAATAGCCAAGGATCAAAAGGCTATAAGACTGTCTTCATCGTTCCACGTAATGTTTTCTTTCAAAAAGCATTTTGTAAGTGTAACTTAAGAAAGCGCGAGGGCAGAGCAAATATTAATTATTATGGGCCGAAAGGCGATAACCTGTTCCTCGCACGGTCTGGATTAAACGGTCGAAATCGGTCGATTCCAGCGCAGAGCGCAGGCGGCGGATATGCACATCCACGGTGCGCTCTTCTACAAACACATGATCGCCCCAGACATGATCCAAAAGCTGGGCACGGGAATGAACCCGTTCCGGATGCGTCATAAAGAAATGCAGCAAGCGAAATTCCGTTGGCCCCAGATCAATGGTGTCGCCATTGCCGGTAACCCGGTGCGTGGCCGGATCAAGGCGCAGGCCCTGAACTTCAACGGTATCATCGGTGATTTGTGGTGCACGGCGGCGCAGCACGGCTTTAATCCGGGCTTGCAGCTCACGCGGGCTGAATGGCTTGGTAATATAATCATCGGCACCGGTTTCAAGGCCAATGACTTTATCCTGCTCATCCGAGCGGGCCGTCAGCATAATTAATGGAATTTGCCGGGTACGCTCTTCGGAGCGCAATTTTCTGGCAAAGTCGATCCCGGTCATTCCAGGCAGCATCCAGTCAAGCAAAATCAGGTCAGGCAGGGCGTTGCGCACAATGTTTTGTGCGCTTTCGGCAGAATCGGCACGCATGACATGATGCCCGGCTTGAGACAAATTAAAGGCTATTAACTCTTGAATGGCGGGTTCGTCTTCAACTAGTAAGATATTGGCGGGCATATCGATTTACCTCGCGGAATAAAGTTCCACATTTAGGCGAAGATTAAGGCTTAAATATGTACGTAATATTACAAGTCTGAAATAAGTACTCCAATTCTGAACAAAAGTGTCGTATTTTTTACACCAGATGGAAGAATTCCCGCAATTAAGCGGCTGTCGGCAACCTGCTGAAGCGGGGTATCATGTGGCAGTTCATTCAAGAGTTAGCTGACTATGTCCGGACTTAGTAAGACCACGGTGCAACCTGACGAAATTAAATTACATCAGGCTTCTAAAATGCTGGAAGTCCATTTTGAAGATGGCAGCCGTTTTGAGCTTTCCTGCGAATATCTGCGTGTGTTCAGCCCGTCCGCCGAAGTACGCGGCCACGGTGCCGGCCCCGGCGTTCTGCAGTTGGGCAAGGAAAACGTCAATATTATTGATATTGTGCCGGTTGGCCACTATGCAGTAAAACTGGTGTTTGATGACGGCCACGATTCCGGCCTCTATTCCTGGGATTATCTTTATGATCTGGGGCGCAATCAGGCGGCAAACTGGCAAAATTATTCAGAGCGTGTGCAGGCCAATACTTAGTGCCGCGGTGTTTTAACCGCCGGCGGGATGCCTTGCACGGGCCGTATTTAAACAGAGAGTAAAAAAATGACTGATCCAAGTACCCATTTTGGTTTTAAAACAGTAAATGAATCCGAAAAAGCGCAAAAAGTGGCGGAAGTTTTTCATTCCGTCGCAAAAAAATATGATGTGATGAATGACTTAATGTCAGGTGGTTTACATCGCGTCTGGAAATTCTTTACGATTGAAACCAGTGGCGTAAGAGCCGGTGATAAGGTGCTGGATATTGCCGGCGGTACCGGTGATTTATCCAAAGCATTTGCCAAAAAAGTGGGTAAAACCGGTCAGGTCTGGCTGACCGATATTAATAGCTCGATGCTGGGTGTGGGGCGTGACCGTTTACTGGATCAGGGCTATGCCTTGCCGGTGGCGCAGTGCGATGCAGAAAAACTGCCTTTTCCGGATAATTATTTTGACTGCGTTTCGGTGGCGTTTGGCCTGAGAAATATGACGCATAAAGATATTGCGCTGGCTGAAATGTGCCGTGTGTTAAAACCGGGTGGCCGTTTGCTGGTGCTGGAATTTTCTAAAGTATGGTCGCCACTCAAACCCGCTTATGATCTTTACTCCTTAAAACTGTTGCCGCTGATGGGTAAGCTGGTTGCCAATGATGCAGATTCTTATCAGTATCTGGCCGAATCGATCCGTATGCACCCGGATCAGGAAACCTTAAAGCAAATGATGAAAGATGCCGGCTTTGCCCGGGTTGATTTTCATAATATGACGGGCGGTGTGGTTGCCCTGCATAAAGGAATAAAAATCTGATGCTGCTAGCCGCCGTACTGAACCGCCTGCTGGCGCAAGATGCGGCAGCCAGAGCTGAGCTGGCGCAGTTTGCCGGCCGCACCGTGTTAATTAAGCTGCCCGTGCTGAATGAAACCCTGGTGCTGATGGAGGATGGCCGCCTCGCTGAAAGTATGGCCCAGGCAGAAGCCACCCTGGAGCTGCCGCTGGGGTTCTTTACCCGGCGGATGCAGGATAAAACGGCGGCGACACGCCTTGTGCGGCTTTCGGGTGATGCAGAGCTTGGCAGCCGGATTGGCCATGTGCTCAGCGGATTACACTGGGATGCGGCAGAAGAGCTGTCGGCGCTGATCGGGGATGCCGCAACACAAAGGCTGGTCAGCCTTGCTGGTAAGGTGGGGGGTATTCCCGGCGCGCTGGGTTCAAGGCTGGTGCTTAACCTGGCCGAATACTGGCGCGATGAATCTCCCCTGCTGGCCCATCAGCGTGATGTGACCCGTTTTTGTAACGAGGTGGATGAGTTGCGGGATGATCTGGCCCGGCTGGAAAAAAGGCTGGATATCTGCTCGCGTCATACCGCCGGATAAAACGGCAGAAGCGGGTTTTTTGTGGCTTCCGGCCAGCGTTTAGCCGTGTTTCGCTATTTTTTGAATGTCTGTGTCTGGCATCACCTCTCTTAAGTAGAACCAATGCGTCTCTCTCGTTTAATAAAAATTGTTCGTGTGGTTTTTGGCTATGGCCTGGATGAATTTTTGCTTGGCCATGCGCGGGTTCGCGGGCTGGGTAAACTGATTCAATCCTTGCTTTCATGGCGCGATCTGAGTGCGCCCAGAGCAGAGCGCTTACGCCTGGCCTTGCAGGAACTGGGTCCGATTTTTGTTAAATTTGGTCAGGTGCTCTCTACCCGGCGCGATTTAATGCCGCTGGATGTTGCCGATGAGCTGGCCCGTTTGCAAGATGATGTGCCGCCCTTTGCCGGCGATACGGCCGTGGCCGTGATTGAAGCCAGTCTTGGCCGCAAGCTGGATACCTTATTTGCGGAGTTTGACCGTAATCCCATTGCCAGCGCCTCGGTGGCTCAGGTGCATAAGGCCCGTTTACATACGGGTCAGCAGGTAGCGGTTAAGGTCTTGCGGCCGGATATTTTGCCGGTCATTGATTCTGATCTGGCACTGATGCGGATTATGGCGGTATTGCTGGAAAAGCTCTCTGCCGATGGCAAACGGCTGCGTCCACGGGAAGTGGTGGCCGAATTTGACCGCTATTTGCATGATGAGCTGGATTTAATGCGCGAAGCGGCCAATGCCAGCCAGTTACGGCGTAATTTTTTAAATTCAGACCTGCTCTTAGTGCCGGAAGTGCATTATGACTTTTGTGCGCGTGAAGTCTTTGTTATGGAATGGATGGATGGCATTCCGGTAGGGCGGATCGATGATTTGCTGGCTGCCGGCATGGATTTAAAGAAATTATCCCGCTTTGGTGTGGAAATCTTTTTTACCCAGGTGTTTCGCGATGGGTTTTTCCATGCCGATATGCATCCGGGCAATATTCTGGTGGCGGCGGATAATCGTTATATTGCACTGGATTTCGGGATTGTCGGCACCTTATCCGACAGCGATAAACAATATCTGGCGATTAACTTTTTAGCCTTTTTTAATCGCGATTATCACCGGGTGGCCACGGCGCATATTGAATCAGGCTGGGTGCCTAAAAATACCCGGGTTGAAGAATTAGAAGCGGCGGTGCGAACTGTTTGTGAGCCGATATTTAATAAGCCGCTGTCGCAAATTTCCTTTGGGCAGATTTTACTGCGCTTATTTGAAACATCCCGGCGTTTTAATGTGGAAATTCAGCCGCAGCTGGTTTTATTGCAAAAAACGCTGCTTAATATTGAAGGTCTGGGCCGCCAGCTCGATCCCGATTTAGATTTATGGCAAACCGCGATGCCCTTTTTAGAGCGCTGGATGCATGAGCAAATTGGCTGGCGTGGCATGTTGCGCAATCTGAAAAAAGAAGCGCCGCAATGGGCTGCCCTGTTGCCTGCTCTGCCCAGAAGACTGGGTGAATTGCTGGAACAAAATCCCACTGAACTGATGATTGCCGGCTATGGCGGTTTAATGTGGGAGCAGAAAAAGCGCAATTGGCTGCTGGGGCTGATTGCCGCATTATTGGCCGGATTACTGCTGACCTGGTGGTTTAAATAAGGCCAGGCTTCCTGCCGCCTGGCAGGAAGTTTTAAAGCTCGATACTGCCGCCACCCACCCGGAAGGCGCTGCCGCCGACCCGGATAGCGCGCTGGGCATCCACTTCAACCAGAATCACACTCAGCCGGGTCACCAGCCGCTGGATACTGTGGCCTTGCTCAATGCGCAGTGAAAAGGGCGGGTTTTGCCCTGAAGCCAGCATCCAGCCCGCCACATTGGCCGCTCCCGTGCCAGAGCCAAAATCTTCATACACATTAAAAGCATCACAGGAAAAAAACCGCATGGTGATCAGATCACCGTCGCTGCACCAGACTGCGGCCTGCGGCAGGTTTTTGCTGGATTCTGCCAGCCTTGCCAGCGCCTGTGGCTGAGGACAGGCTTGTAATACCGCCTGTTGCGAGCGCACCTGAATAATCAGCTGCTCCAGTGCGCAATCCACAAATAAGGGGGTACCGACAATATCGCTGGCCGTCAGCCCCATGGCGACGGCGATATCGGTCACGCTGTGCTGGGTTTGCCGGGTATGGGGAGTGGTAATCTGGCTCCACCAGCGATCCGCCTGGCGCAGCAGCCAGGTTTCTCCCTGTGCCGTTTCAAAGGCCTGAGCTGCAAGGCCGGTTTCATTGGGATGAGTGGCTTCTGCACTGGCCAGCAGCGCCTGGGTTGAGTAGGGCAGGGCAAATTGCGGAGAGTGAATATGTACTCTTTTATTGTCATAAGTAGTAAAGACTGTTTCTGCTACACCCATTTGAAATGCCAGCGCCTGTCTGGTTGCTTCATCAGGCATTTCATCGCAGGTAAACACCACTACCGGGTTCCCCCCCAGACGGCGCTCTGCAAACATATTAATAAGATGAAACGCATAAGTGGTCATAGCCGGGCCTGAATAAAGAGTGCAGCAAGAAGCAAAATAGCTGAGAGCATATCTGTATGTTTCTTTCCTGAATATATCTGAAACTTACAGTTTAATTATTTATTTGTCATTGATCAATAGAATACCTGTGAAAGTATAGAATTAATGCCCTGGTGGCTATAACCGAAATCATTTAGCTTTATTCTTAATTCTTTGCAGGTAAAAAATAGTCTGGTAAAAAAACAGGAAATAACGTCTTTTTTTAAACGGGCATTTTAATATTTATCGTATAAATCCTTGCAGATCAGGCACCTGAATAAAATGTAGTCGGATCCAATCGGGAACAGATATTTTTATAAATATCTATCAGTGAAATCAGCAGGTTCTTGTTAGAATAGTGTCCTGTTTGTCCGATTGAATCAGCTGAACTGGATTGCTAATGCCTGTACTCGAAACGATTGCCGAAAAAGATCTTCCCCTTAAACGGGATCTTGAACTACTCGCCGAACTACTCGCAGCGACTATTCGCGAGCAGGCTGGTGTTGCCACTGCCATGCAGATTGAGTCCATTCGTGAACTCGCTCTGTCTTATGTGCAAGAGAGCAATCCAGAGGCCGGTAAAACATTGGCCAAATCATTATCTGGCCTGGATCCTGCCACTACCGTTGCCTTAGTGCGTGGTTTTGGTTATTTCTCTCATCTGTCTAATATAGCTGAGGATTTACACCATAACCGCCGTCGCCGGGCGCATAAAATTGCCGGTTCGTCACCGCAGCGCGGCAGTATCGCCGCCGCAATTAACAGCCTGACGGCAAGGGGTGTCAAAGCCACGGATATTATTTCCATGCTGGGGGAAAGTTTAATTGCCCCGGTATTAACGGCTCACCCGACTGAAGTTAAACGCAAAACGATTCTGGATTCCCACCGTGCGGTGGCTCAGCTTTTAGCCGAGCGCGATCGCTATGCCATGACGCCGCAAGAATTAAGCAATAATCAGGCAGCGCTGGAGCGTGTTTTACTGGCGCTGTGGCAAACCCGCGAAATCCGCACCTTTAAGCTGACGGTGCAGGATGAGATTGAAAACGGCGCGGCTTATTTCCGGAATACCTTTTTGCATGAAATTCCGCGTCTGTATCTGGATCTGGAAGATAAACTGGCAGAAATCTGTAAACAGCCAGTCAGTCTGCCTAACTTTATTCAGGTCGGTAGCTGGATTGGCGGCGACCGCGACGGTAATCCGTTTGTGACCGGTGATGTATTGCGCTATGCCGTATCGCGCCAGTCGGGTATTGCGCTCGATTACTACTACCAGCAGTGTCTGAAGCTGGAAAACGAATTATCCATGTCGACCCGTATTGTGGAAATCGACCGTGCTCTGCAAGAGCTGGCTGATTCTGCAACGGACGATAAAGACCGTAAATCTGAAGAACCTTACCGCCTGGCTGTTGCCGCGGTACGCGCTCGCATTTTTGCTACCGCGGTCAGTATCGGTACATTCCATCATCAGCTGCACGATGTGGCCAATGCGGCTGAATATCAGGATGTGCAGGAATTGCTGGACGATTTAGCCGTGATTGCCGCTTCGCTGAAGGCGCACGGTGCGGCCCTGCTGGCTAATGGCCGTCTGCGCCGTCTGCAGCGTGCCGTTTCGGTATTTGGCTTTTACCTGGCTCCGCTGGATATGCGTCAGTATTCCGGTATGCATGAGAAAGTGATCTCTGAGCTGTTTGCCCATGCCGGCCTTGAAGAATATATGCGTCTGGATGAAGCATCCCGCCGTGCCGTATTGCTGCGTGAATTGTCCAGTGCCCGGCCTTTGACTTCCAAGTTTGTTGAATACAGCGCGGATGTACAAAAAGAGCTGGATATTTATGCCGCTGCCGGGGAAGTTCAGGCGCGCTATGGCGAATCGGTACTGCCGAATTACATTATTTCTAACTGTGATTCTGTGTCCGATATGCTGGAAGTTGCGGTACTGATGAAGGAAGTCGGGCTGGTACAGCTCTCTCCTAAACTGGTCAGCAAGATCAATATTATTCCGCTGTTTGAAACCATTCCCGATTTGCGCAGTGCCGGCCAGATTATGACCGAGCTGTTTGCAATTCCTCAGTGGCGTCAGCTGTTGTCCTGCCGGGATGATGTGCAGGAAGTAATGCTGGGTTATTCAGATTCCAATAAAGACGGTGGTTATCTCACCTCCAACTGGGAACTGTATAAGGCTGAGCTGACCCTGGTTGAAGTCTTTAAGTCGGCCAACTTTAAAATGCGCCTGTTCCATGGCCGTGGCGGTACCGTTGGCCGTGGTGGTGGACCTGCGCATGATGCGATTCTGGCGCAGCCTGCCGGATCGGTAAATGGTCAGATCCGTATTACCGAACAGGGTGAAGTGATTACCGCCAAATATGCCGACCGCGAAGTAGGCCGGCGTAATCTGGAAATCCTGATTGCAGCAACCCTGGAAGCGAGCTTCCCGGAAGCCTCTCCGCCGCTGAACGATATGCTGGAGCGTCGTCAGCTGATGGAAAAGCTCAGCCTGAGCGCTTATCAGGCTTACCGCGATCTGGTTTATGCCACACCTGACTTTATTACTTACTTCCGCGAAGCCACGCCGATTAATGAGATCCCGAATCTGAATATCGGCTCGCGTCCGGCTGCACGTAAAAGCACCAACAGCATTGGCGATTTGCGCGCTATTCCATGGGTATTCTCCTGGAGTCAGTGCCGCTTGATGTTGCCGGGCTGGTATGGTTTTGGTACCGCAATCAGCGAATACCTTAAAGAATCCGGCGATGAAGGTCTGGCGCTGTTGCAACAGCTGTATCGCGACTGGCCTTTCTTTAATTCCACCATTTCTAATATGGATATGGTGCTGGCTAAGTCTGATATCGCCATTGCGGCGCGTTATTCTGAACTGGTGCAGGATCAGGAACTGGCTCAGCGTATCTTTACGCGGATTAAAGCCGAATGGCAGCGTACTGTGGATGTGGTGCAAGCCATTTCCAAGCATGGCGGCCTGCTGGCAGATAATCCAATGCTGGCTCGCAGTCTGGATAACCGTTTACCGTATCTGGATCCGCTTAATCACCTGCAAGTTGAGCTGCTGAAGCGTTTACGCAGTGGCGAAGCCAGTGAAGATGTGCAACATGCCGTGCATCTGACCATTAACGGGATTGCTGCAGGTTTGCGTAACAGCGGTTAATTCAGTTGCAAGGGACAGGTCTGCCGGGAATACTGCAGGCTGATCTGTCCGACGATGAGTGCTTATGAACCCTGCTGGTTGCCTGATTTTACTGTTTTGTTTGTCTGCACCGGTCATGGCTGCGGGTAAGCTGCCTTCCCATTTTGGCGACAAAATGGAGGCCGCCTTATCCTGCCGTAGCGAATGGTCCAATGAGTGGTGGGACAGTTATTTTCGCCAGTTTCTTGGCCAGCCTCTGCGGGTATGGGGCGAGGCCGAGTGGTTTAGTGCGCAAAATGCGGAGCTGGGCGGCAATAAAGTCAGCGAAGTATTTGTCAGTCTGCCTTCTTCGGGTGCCCTGATGGTGGGGGCGCTTATTCCGGATCAGGTTGAAACCGTCCGTAAGAATATCGAATCCCGCATGGGGTTTGCTTTTGTCCTGCTGCCTGGCAGCTATCCCCGTTATTTATCTAAATTTGGCAGTGTGCTGGTTGGCCTGGCTAATAACCAAACCAAGTGGTATTGCGCACGCTGGAATTTAGGCAATCGTCCCTGATTATTCTGCTGCCCGATGGGTTTGCTGGCTTTTCTGCTTGCCCGCCCGCTTTTCTGCGATTCATTCCTTCATATCACCTAATACCAATCTGCGATCCAGCGTCTGAGCGTTGCCGGCCGCCTGAAATAAGCTGACAGTCAGAAAAAATAATTACAATTTTTAATGCTTACTGTATTTTTCGAGAAAGAATCAATTAAATATTAGTAGTTTACTGTATACGATTGTTGCTAAACATAGAGCGGATCAGTAAAATATCTGTGTAATATTTTTTCATAAACTACAAGAAAAAATCAGAATAAGCTACATTTTGATTCTTTCATATTGCACTGCAATATTTTAAAGCAGATGGTTTTATCGGCATCTTAACTGGATCTTTAATGAGCTGTGTTGCACTGCACTGCTTATGTCTATTGATTATTCTGTAGTGATCTTCATTTGGTAATTCAGAAGCTGATCAGGCTTTGTTTTCTTTTAGGGTCAGGGGCTTGACAAGAAAAATAGAATGGTGAGTAATGAATCCCGCAATGACCGATTACAAAAAATAGCGGCGTGGCATGGCTCTGACTACAGGTAAGCTTTCATAGAATTGTCAGCTTGTGGGCGAGCAGTAATACCAGTTGAGACGCGTGGATAACGCCAATCAGTCTAAAGAGGATGGAGACCCCCCTTTATGTCTAATTTCAGTCGTTTGGCAGCAATTCC
>JBOFGM010000383.1:0-22521 GCA_051649105.1 Iodobacter sp.
AAAATCCTGGTCTTTTAATTCACTGAGTGCATCGCAGCGCTGCTTGGTTTTAGGGGGTAAAAAACCATAAAACAAAGCATGAGGGGAAATAAAACCACTGGCAGAAAGCGCGGTTGTCAGTGCAGAAGCGCCCGGAACGGGGATAATCTTGCAACCGGCGGCATGTGCTGCTGCCGCAAGTAAGGCGCCCGGGTCAGATACGGCCGGGGTGCCGGCATCAGAAACTTGTGCCACGGTTTCACCCGCCAGCATGCGGGCAACCAGTTTTTCAGCCATGCTGTGTTCATTGTGTTCCCGCAATGACACCATGGGTGTTGAAATATTAAAGTGTTTAAGTAGTTGACCGGTGACGCGGGTGTCTTCTGCCGCAATGACATCGGCCCCCTGCAGGGCGGCAATGGCGCGTGGCGTCATGTCGCCAAGGTTACCGATCGGGGTCGCCACCACATATAATGCGGACTTAATAATAGGATTGGATTCTGTATGCACGCCAAGGCTCTCCTTTTTGCTTCGGAATGGCGCAGTGCGCTAGGATCCGTACTATACGGTGCTGTACTGCTTACTGCTATAGGCGGCTGCGCAGCTGCACCCTCAACGGCAATTGTTGCGCCTGTACCTGCCTATTCCATTGCTTCTCAGCCTGTGGCGGCGGATATGCCCGCTGCAGAGCCAGGACAAGTTACTGATACGCCTGCCCGTAATGGCGGATTTATTGCCCTGCTGCTGCCGGGTAAGAATAAAGCGATGCGTCCGGCCGTCGAGGCGATTAAAGCCGGGGTGCTGGCGGCTGAACGGGCCAATGGCAGTGCAGATTTGCCGGTGATTAAGGTTTTTGATACTGAAGATGTGCCGGAAGATGTGCTGGCTCAGTTTCAGCACTTAACGCAGCAGGGTGCTGTGGCGGTGATCGGGCCTTTAACCAAACCCTCGATTAATTACCTGGCCGATGTGGGCGAGTTTGAAATGCCGGTGATTGCGCTGAATAATTTTGATGAAAGCACCTTGCGCCGGGCTCAGTTATATAGTTTTTCCTTGTCGATAGAGCAAGAAGCACAGCAGGCGGCACAGCAAATGTATGCCGAAGGACTGCGCTCGCCCCTGGTACTGAAGGGGGACAGCCCTTTGTCGCCAAGAATGGTGCAAGGTTTTATCGATGGCTGGCAAAAGGCCGGTGGCGCTTCGCCGGTGATCTTTGCGCTGAAAGATGCCCGCAGCCAGCTGCCAGCTTTGCGCGAACAGTTTAAAGCGGGCGGACATGATTCCGTTTTCTTTGCTGCTAATGCTAAGCAAACCCGCTTATCCCGTCCTTTTGTCGGGAATGAGCGCCCTGTATATGCAACCAGCCAGATTAATCCCGGCCATTTAAGCCGGACCGCCATTGTGGATATGAGTGGTATCCGCTATCTGGATATTCCGTGGATTCTTGATCCGTCGAATACAGAATATGCCGCACTGAACCGCACCCGCTCTAAATCAAATGATGTTGAGCGTTTATTTGCCCTTGGGGTGGATGCATGGAAGTTGGCGGTTCTGCTGGGCCACCATGAAGAAGTGAATTTTGATGGCCTGAGCGGTCATATCCGGCTGGGAAGCGGAGGCCTCGTCGAGCGGGAGCTGTCGCTGAGCACTTCTGCCCGCGCCGATGAAAGCAGCGTCACGCCGGCACCATGAATTTGCTGGGGGTTGCCGCAGAAAATGCGGCTGTCGTTTTTTTGCAAAAACAGGGCTTAAAAATCCTTGCCCGAAACTGGCAATGCCCCCGTGGTGAAATTGACATTCTCGCCAAGGACGGTAACACGTTAGTATTTGTAGAAGTCCGTCAGCGCCGTAATCCCCGCTTTGGTGGTGCTGCGGCCAGCATCAGCCGCGCAAAACGCGCTAAACTGCTGGCGACGGCTCAATATTACCTAATTAATGTTTCTCCTTTACCGCCTTGCCGCTTTGATGCGATTTGCTTTGAAGGGGAAAAAATCAACTGGCTCAAAAACTGTATAGACGCCACTGAGGGATAAAATGGATTTAGCACAACGCATTCGACAGCATTTTCTGGATAGTATCGACGCCAAGCAAATGGCAATGGAATTGCTTTCCCCTGGCATTCGCACCGGTGCAGAGAAAATGGTGCAAACCTTTATCTCTGACGGCAAAATTTTAACATGTGGTAATGGTGGCTCTGCTGCGGATGCGCAGCATTTTGCGGCAGAAATGGTTGGCCGCTTTGAGCGTGAACGCCCGGGTCTGGCGGCGGTTGCCTTATCCACCGATACTTCGGCGATTACCGCCATTGCCAATGATTACGACTATGACCTGGTGTTTTCTAAGCAGGTTCATGCTTTGGGCCGGCCGGGCGATTTATTGATCGCGATTTCCACTTCCGGAAATTCTGCCAATGTGATTTCGGCAATTCATGCCGCGCATGACCGGCAAATGAATGTGATTGCCTTTACCGGCCGGGATGGCGGACAAATTGGCGAAATTTTGTCAGGCGAAGATGTGCACCTCTGCGTGCCGGTACAACGTACTGCACGCATTCAGGAAGTACATATCACCATGATTCATGCACTCTGTGATGCGGTTGATTTCATGCTGCTGGGCGGCGACTAATGCGACTAAAAAGCGTTGTACTGGTTATGACTCTGGCCGCTTCATTATCGGCATGTGTGCCGATTCTGCTGGCCGGCGGCGTTGCTGTGGGGGCCATGATCGGTTCTGATCCGCGTAAATCAGAAGTGATTAAAACCGACTTTGATTTAGGTGCCAAAATCAGTAGCGAGATTATTGATACATGGAAAGAAAAAGCCCATGTTAATGTCAGTACCTTTAATGGTGTGGTGCTGCTGACCGGCGAATTGCCGGATGAGGCCGCCAAGTCCAAAGCCTTTGAAATAGCCAGGGCTCAGCCGCGGGTGCGCAAAATTTATAATGAAACGGTGGTTGCAGTGCCGTCCTCCGCATCGAACCGGCTTTATGATACTCAGCTGACCGCCCGTGTTAAAACCGCCTTGCTGGCCGAAGCCAGTGATGCCGATGCCGTGCATTTACAGGTGATTACCGAGCGCAGTGTGGTGTATCTGATGGGGACCAGCCTGCCGGCGCTGTCTGAAGCCGCGGCTAATGCGGCCAGCCGGGTTTCCGGCGTGCGTCAGGTGGTCAAACTGGTTGAACCTTTGCCGGTGGCCAATTAGTTATTAAGATTTATGCGAAGCGAATCCTCAGGGTTCGCTTTTTTTCTGAGTGCCGGATGGATGAGCGGGCTTGTCATGGCGTTTTTGCTTACAAGGAAACGGCCATCCTGCAGCTCATCATGCTAAAATTACGAGCTGTTTAGTGCGCGATTAAGCTCATTGCAACTCTGCCTTTCCTTATTACTTTTGCTGGAGTACAGGATGACATCCTCGATTTTTGCCGCAGTAGAAATGGCACCCCGCGACCCTATTCTGGGCCTGAATGAAGCCTTTAATGCCGATACCCGTCCTGGCAAGGTGAACTTGGGTGTGGGTGTGTATTACGATGATAACGGCAAGATTCCATTGCTGGCTGCGGTTAAAGCGGCAGAGAAAATTCGTATGGAAAGCCAGCCTCCGCGCGGCTATCAGGCGATTGAAGGTCTGGGCTTATATAACCAGGCCGTGCAAAACCTGGTGTTTGGTGCTGGCAGCGAGCTGGTTACCTCCGGCCGGATTGTGACTGCAGAAGCTTTGGGCGGCACAGGCGCACTGAAAATTGGTGCCGATTTATTAAAACGTCTGGATGCCAATGCCAGCGTTTATATCAGTGATCCAAGCTGGGAAAATCACCGTGCCCTGTTTGAATCGGCTGGTTTTAATGTAGAAAACTATCCGTACTACGATGTGGCCACCCGTGGCGTTAACTTTGCCGGCATGAAAGCCAAGTTACTGACTCTGCCTGCGGGCTCCATCGTGGTACTGCATGCCTGCTGTCATAACCCGACTGGCGCAGATATGAGCGATGCTCAGTGGGCTGAAGTGGTTGATGCCTGCCGTGAACGTGCTCTGGTGCCGTTCCTGGATATGGCTTATCAGGGCTTTGCTGACGGGATTGATGCCGATGCGATTGCCGTTCGTCTGTTCTCGGCTTCCGGCCTGCAATTCTTTGTGTCCAGCTCGTTCTCCAAGAGCTTCTCGCTGTATGGCGAGCGTGTGGGTGCTCTGTCGATTGTGACAGAAAGCAAAGAAGAATCAGCCCGGGTATTAAGCCAGCTGAAACGTGTGATCCGTACTAACTACTCCAACCCGCCGATCCATGGTGGTGCGGTGGTGGCTGCCGTATTGTCCAACCCGGAACTGCGTCAGCAGTGGGAAGACGAGCTGGCTGGCATGCGTCTGCGTATCCGCGCCATGCGTACCGCCCTGGTAGAAAAACTGGCGGCCCGTGGCGTGGCACAAGACTTTAGCTTTGTTGCGGCTCAGCGCGGTATGTTTTCTTATACCGGTCTGACAGCGGCTCAGGTTGAAGTATTAAAAGACGAATATGGTATCTATGCGGTATCAACCGGCCGGATCTGTCTGGCTGCGCTGAACAGCAAAAATATTGATTACGTTGTGGATGCGATTGCCAAAGTGCTTTAATTTCAGCTCGGCAATAAAAAACCCACGAACCATGGTTCGTGGGTTTTTTATTGGGCTGGCGTTTAGTTTTCAATCGCCTTGCGGGAGAAGTCTTTGGGTCTGAACCCTAAGGCAAATAAGGCTGCAAAGTAAGTTGCGGCACCGGTTACAACCAGTACACTCAGCCAGCCGACCCGCCATAGCTTCGGCATGCTGCCAAAGGCGGGAATAAAGTGCAGCAGCACCAGTAAAATGGCGCTCATGGCACATACACCCAGCGCCACGCGCAGCATAAAGGGCTTCCAGCCCGCCTGTGGCGTGTAATAGCCACGCAGCCGCAGCGTGCGGTACAGCAATCCGGCGTTCAGGCAGGCCCCCAGACTCATCCCCAGCGTCAGCCCTGCATGTTTAAAGGGCAGGGTATACAGAAAGGTCAGATTAATAATCAGGGTCACCAGCAGCGTGATCAGCCCGATCCGTACCACGGTTTTAATGTCTTGCCGGGCATAAAAGGCCGGGGCAAGAATTTTAATCAGAATCAGACCAATCAAACCGATGCTGTAACCCACTAAAGCCTGCTGGGTCATCAGTGCATCATGGACAGAAAACTTACCGCTTTGAAATAAAGTCAGGGTTAACGGGCCGGCCAGCAGGGCTAAAGCCAGTGTTGCCGGTAAGCACAGCATCAGGCAAAGGCGCAGACCCCAGTCCAGTAAGCGATCATAGCTGGCCTGGTCGCCACCGGCATGGCTACGGGCAAGGCTGGGCAGCAGAATCGTCCCCAGCGCCACGCCAAGCACGCCTGTCGGGAATTCCATCAGCCGGTCGGCATAATAAATCCATGAAACACTGCCTGAAGCCAGAAAAGAGGCCAGGTTGGAATTGATAATTAAGCTGATCTGCGCAACCGATACTCCGAAAATAGCCGGGCCCATTTGCTTAATCACCCGCCAGACCCCTTCATCTTTGGTATCCAGCTTTGGCCACATCAGCATGCCGATCTTTGCCAGATAGGGCAATTGATAAGCCAGTTGTGCCACGCCGCCAATTAAAACCGCGATCGCCAGCGCAAAAATCGGCCGGTCCAGATGAGGCGCTAAAAAGACGGCGCAAAGAATAAATGACAGGTTCAGCAGGGTAGGAACAAAGGCCGGAACCGAAAAACGGTTATAGGTATTGAGAATACTGCCGGCCAATGAGGATAAAGAAATCAGAAAAATATAGGGAAACATATAGCGCAGCAGCTCTACCGCCAGATCAAATTTAGCGGCATCTTTGGCAAAACCGGCTGCAGAAAAATAAATCATCAATGGCGCGGCTAAAACGCCCAATAACGTGACCAAAAGTAATACTAAGGTCAGCATACCGGTTATTTTGGCAATAAATTCTTTGGTTGCCTCCTCGCCACGGCGGGTTTTATATTCCGCCAGCGTGGGAACAAAGGCTTGCGAAAAAGCGCCTTCGGCAAAAATACGGCGCAGCATATTTGGCAGTTTAAATGCGGTAAAAAAGACGTCGGTGGCAGCACCCGCGCCAAATGCATGCGCAATAATGGTGTCGCGCACAAAGCCCAGAATGCGTGAAACCAGCGTCATTGAACTGACGGCGGCCAGTGTTTTAAGGAGGTTCATACCGGCAGATTTCATAAGAGAGGGCGCAATTATAAGGCGCTAATCTTTTTTGCACAGCAGGCGTTCAATTCCCTGCTCTCAGAGCGTAAGAGGGAGGTCTTTTTACAGCCTCTCAAAGAAAGATGTTGATCTTTGCTTGCCAGAACCCGGAAGTGGCGCTATCATCGCCGGTTTCCGAATTAGCCCGTTTTTTGGGCAAGCCCGTCAGGAGTTTCAAAACATGGCTAACAGTGCCCAAGCTCGCAAGCGTGCACGTCAGGCTGAGAAAGCCCGCCAGCACAATACCAGCCAGCGCTCCGCTTTCCGCACCGCGATCAAAAAGGTGCTGAAGGCTGTGGAAGCAGGTGATAAAGCTGCGGCTCAGACTGTCTTCCAACAGTCCGTCAGTATCATTGACCGTATCGCTGACAAAGAAATCTTCCACAAGAACAAGGCTGCTCGTCATAAGAGCCGTCTGTCTGCAGCAATCAAGGCTATGGCCTAATTCTACAGATGTTCGAGTGAAGAAAACCCCGGCTTCGGCTGGGGTTTTTGTTTGCCTGCTATTTCTGTGTTTCAGCGGCGCAGCGGCGGCATTCTCAGGCGGAATGCGGGTAAAACACGCCGGTAGTCACTCTCTTCAAATGTAAACAGATGCTCTGTTTCGTCACCGTTTTCGCTTTCTATCAGGCCGCTGATGCGGACAAAACGCCCGGTTTCTTTCCAGATTGCCGCAGCAAGCCGTTCACTCAGCCATTGCGGGCTTTCAGAGCTATTGCATTCCGCAGTCAGGTTTAACAGACAGGTTTCGTTACTTAACAGGCGTTGTTCTTGCCATAGCGTTACAATGCCTTCGCGGGCCAGACTACTCAGACCGCGTTTTGCTTCAAAGCATGAGAGCGGAGCGATACTGAGTTGAAGCTGCAAATTAATACTCATGGTGCTCGCTCCTGGCTTTGGCTGGCATGGGTCGCGCCAGATCATGAATCTTATAGGATTTATAGTCAGTCTCCTGACCGTGTATCGGCAGAGCTGATGGGTTTATGCTAAATTTTATCAACGATGCAAGACGAGCCTGATTTGATGTTGCAAGCCGATTCTGAACTCTCTCCTTTACCGCGTATTCTTGTCGTGGATGATTCCCGTATCGTCAGAGCGACGATTAAAAAACATCTGGGTGCATCTTACGAGGTGATCGAAGAGCCTAATGGTGAGGCGGGTTGGCAGCGCTTAATTGCAGATGAAAGCATTCAGCTTTTAATCTCTGATTTAACAATGCCTGTTCTCGACGGGCTGGGTTTATTATCGCGCGTGCGGGGGGCCGGTGATGGCCGTCTGTATTTATTACCCGTTATTATTATATCGGGCGAAGAAGATGATGCCACTAAACAAAAATGTGTGGAATGTGGCGCAACCGATTTTATAAGTAAATCGACAGACCGCTCTGAAATGCTGGCCCGGGTGGCCGCCAATATTCAGCTGGCCGAGACTCAGCGAGAGCTGGCACTGGCCCGCTCAGAACAGGCTCAGGTGGTGTCCAGAAACAGCCAGACAGGCGTTGCCACCTCGCATTTGCTGATGCTGCAAATGGAGCAGTCTATGGCCTATGCCTTGCGCCATAACTCTGAAGTCACTTTACTCTTACTGGAAATTGATAATTTTCAGGCATTAAAGCAAAAGTTGGGCGAGCGTCTGGCTGACCAGATGCTGAGCCTGCTGGCTAAATTACTGGCTGCAAAACTGCGGCGTGAAGATACCTTAGCCCATGTGGACGGACCACAGTTTGCCATTGTGGCACCAGGAACCTCCTTAAACGAAGTCCGGGTGATGGCCGAGCGCTTAAGGCAGGGCGTGTCTGCCGCCAGAATTAATTTTCGTGATGAGCGGCTGGCTGTCAGTGCCAGCGTGGCAGTGGCCAATTCCTGGCATGATGATACCCATTCGGCACCGGCATTATTCAGCAAAGCGACCAGCCGGTTGTATGGCTCAACGGGTGAAAACCGGATTTTAATGCCGGATGAAAATGTAAGCCGTCTGCCCTTATTGCCGCTGGCAGATGCCTTGCTGATGTTGCATAAGGGGCGTAAAGACGATGTGCGTCCGCATCTTGCTGCCTTATTGGCCAGCCTGAAGCCGCTGATCAGCCTTGCCAATGAGGAATATGGTACGGACTGGAGTTTTGATCGCCCGGGGAGCCCGGAATAAACCGGAATTCAAAAAATGGCCTGATTTCAGGCCATTTTTAATTCAGGAACGGCTTGTTTGCGTTGTTCAACAAACAGGCTGTTGCCGGGTTTACTTTTCGCCAGATGCTTGGCATGGGTCGCGGCGGCGGCTACTTCATGGTGGGTCAGATAATTGCCTTTCTCGGCTTCAATTACCCCGATGGATAAGCTGCTTAGCGGGAAGTATTGCAGCTCACCCCGCCGGTCGGTACTGCTGTAGCCGTTTTGAATTAAATGCTCCGGCTCAAATAAGGTTTTTACCCGCGATTCAAATTCTTTAAGAATATTGCGGCAGCGGTATTGCCAGTCTTCGGAGCGGAACAGCACCATAAAATCGTCGCCGCCGATATGGCCGACAAAATCCATCTGCGGGTCTGCAATGCTGACCAGCAGCTCTCCTACCATTCGGATCATGCTGTCGCCACGGGCATAGCCATAGACGTCGTTATAAGGCTTAAAGTGGTCCAGATCGATATAGGCGGCGGTAAATGGCCGCTGCTCTGCCAGTAATATTTCCATTTGTTCCTGAATTGGCACATTTCCTGGCAGCAGGGTCAGAGGATTTGCATGTCTTGCCGCCCGTATTTGTAATTCGGTAATGGCCCGCATTAAATCCTGGCCCGTGCCCATGCCTAAATAATGCCCCTGTGCAGTAATAATAAATCCATCGGCCAGATGGCGGTGGTCTGCTGCCGTAACCAGCTGAGACAGCTCATGCAGGCTGGTGGAATGCTCCACAATCAGCGGGGCATGGTCCATCAGGGCTTTGCAGGGTTTATTGCCATAGAGTTCATGGGCAAAAGGGCGGCCAAAAAATTCAATCACCTCATGCCGGCGCAGCAGGCCAACCGGCCGCAATTCATCAATCACCGGCAGGGCATGAATTTGTGGAAATTTTCTAAAAATCTTATAGATTTCTGTGCCGCTTTGTTTGGGATAAACGGTAGGCACTTCAACTAATAACTGGCCGGCGGTTTGCTCGTTCAGCATGCCGATATGCGGGTCGGCCAGATTCAGGTTCAGCTCCCGTGGCGGGTGAGCATTGGGGCGGGCAATAAAATAGCCCTGCACATAGCTGATACCGATTTTTTGAATAACTTGCAGATCGGCCTGCGTTTCTATGCCTTCTGCAATCACCCTGGTGCCGGTATTGAGTGCGATATGCTGGATGGATCTTACAAATTGTCTTTTTTGTGCATCGCAGGCCAGCCCCTGAATAAAATATTTATCTATTTTTACAAATTCAGGTTTGAGTTCAGACCAAAGCCGGAGCGACGAAAATCCCTCGCCCAGATCATCCAGTGCAATTTTAAAGCCTGCATCCCGGTAGCGCAGCAAGGCTTTTTGCAGCAAATCATAATCATGGGTGGGTTGGGCCTCGGTCAGCTCAATCACCACCCGCTCCGGGGCAAGCCCGGCATTATGCAGCAGGGCCAGCGTGGCTTCGGGAGTGAAGTCCTGGGCGGTCAGGCAAGAGGGAATCATATTCAGAAAAAGCCGGCCGGACAGGTTCTCCTGCATAAAGGCGGCAATCACGGCTTTGCGGCAGGCAAAGTCCAGTGCATGTAAGCAACCCAGCTTTTCTGCCGTATTAAACAGCTGAACGGGGGAGTGCAGAACATGATCTGCAGGCCCCCGGATCAGCCCTTCATAACCAAAAATATCCCCGTCTCGGGTGGATGCGATGGGTTGAAACAGAGCTGTCAGCTGATTCTTGCGAATAATACTTTCAAGTTCGTGTCGTAATGCTTCCGGACATGGGTGCGTAGTCATGTAAAGCCAAATTTGCAACGTAAGCTGTAAGGGTAACAGTGGTGAGTTACGTTCACATGACAGATGACTTAAGCGGAAGATCTAGTGATTCAGGCCGGGTTAAATCAGCTCGGCAGCCTTCAGCTCCTGCTTCAGATAAGCATAAAAGATGGGGGCCGCCACCAAGCCTGGCAGGCCAAAGATGGCTTCCATGACCAGCATGGCTAATAACAGCTCCCAGGCAAAAGCATGAATACGTCCGCCTACAATCCGGGCATTTAAAAAGTATTCCAGCTTATGAATCACCACCAGAAAGGCCAGGGATCCGGCAGCCACCGAAGCGGACACGCTCATACTGACGGCAACAATGGCGGTATTAGAAATCAGATTACCAATCACCGGTAACAGGCCGGCAAAAAAGGTAATCACAATCAGCGTTTTGGTCAGAGGCAGCGAAATGCCCAGTAAAGGCAGTACTACCGCCAGATAGATCACGGTAAAGAAAGTATTCAGCGCCGAAATCCGCACTTGAGCAAAGACAATTTGCCGGAAAGAATTGGCTAAATGTGCGCAGCGGGTTTGCAGGGCGCCCAGTAAGGGGGCCTTATCTGCCTGGCTGTGATGCAACGACAACATGGCACCAATCACCATGGCAATAATCATTTGCGCCAGAGTATGGCCGGTGCGGGCACCGATCTGCTGTAACTGGGCAATATGCTTATCGGTCCATTGATAAAAGGCGATTTTCCAGGCGCTGACATCTTGCGGTAAACCTTCCAGCATCCAGCCGGGCAGCCAGTTGGCCAGTTCATGATGCAGTGCTTCGGCTATTTCACCGGATTTACGCATAATGCTGGGCATCGAGGCGGATTCGCCATGAAACACCGAGGCAAGGCTGAAGCCCATCAGTACCAGCAGAAAAATAATGCAGGCGGAGAAAATAATCAGCGCCACGGGTTTGGCCCTTTGGGGAGCCAGCCGGGAAATCAGCGGCATTTGCGCGGCTTGCGCCACCAGCTCATACACTAATAAACCAATCAGTAAGGCGGGAAGCAGGTGATTGAGCATGACCAGCAGTAAAAACAGGCCGATCACTATATAGCTGGCAATACGCGCGTAGCGGTCGAGCTTCAGCATGATAAATCCAAGGGTAAGAGGCTGTCAGGGCGGGAGCCGGGCTCCCGCCTGTTTTATTACAGAGAAAAACGATTGGTAATCGGCATGCGCCAGTCTTTACCGAAAGCACGATGCGTAATTCTTGGCCCGACCGGTGCCTGACGACGCTTATATTCATTGGTTGTCAGTAAATGCACCACGCGGTCCACATCCGCTTTGGCAAAGCCTTTGGCGATAATTTCAACGCGGCTCAGATTTTCTTCCACATAGGCTTGCAAAATGGCATCCAGAATTTCATACGGAGGCAATGAATCCTGGTCGGTCTGGTCCGGACGCAGCTCGGCCGATGGCGGACGGGTAATAATCCGTTCCGGAATCACCAGACCCTGAGTATTGCGCCAGCTGGATAATTGATAGACCAGTGTTTTGGCCACATCTTTCAGCACAGCAAAGCCGCCGGCCATATCGCCATACAGGGTGGAATAACCGGTGGTCATTTCAGATTTATTGCCTGTGGTCAGCACCAGCTTGCCGGATTTATTCGACAGCGCCATCAGCAGGGTGCCGCGGGCACGGGCCTGCAGGTTTTCCTCGGTGGTGTCTGCTTCTAAGCCGGCAAATTCACCGGACAGGCTTTGCATAAAGGCTTCGTAGATTGGCCAGATTTCAATTTCAGAGTATTTGCAGCCCAGAATTTTAATCATTTCGCGCGAATCATCGACACTGATCCCGGCGGTATAGCGGGATGGCATCATGACGGCATGCACCTTGTCGGCTCCCAGTGCGTCCACGGCAATGGCCAGCGTCAGGGCAGAATCAATTCCGCCTGAAAGGCCCAGCAAGATTCCCGGGAAACGGTTTTTGCCAATATAGTCTTTTACCCCCAGCACCAGTGCCTGATAGGCGCTTTCTTCAAAGCTCAGGTCGGGAGTAATGGTGGTGGCCTGCAGATCACCCTGCTGATATTCAACCACAGCCAGCTCTGAAGTGAATGCCGGCAGCTGAGCCACCAGTTCCCCGGTCTTATTCAGCGCAAAAGACTGGCCGTCAAAGATCAGCTCATCCTGGCCTCCCACCATATTGCAATACACCATGGCCATGCCGGTTTCTTCCACGCGCTGGCCAACCACGCTGCGGCGGGTGGATTGTTTGGTCTGGTTATAGGGTGAGGCATTCAGAACCAGTAACAGCTCAGCGCCTTCATCATCGGCAGCCGAGGCCGGCTCGATATCCCAGATATCTTCACAAATGGCCAGGCCAATTTTTACGCCATCTTGTTCAAAGACAAAGGGTGAATAACCCGGTGAAAAGTAGCGTACTTCATCAAATACGGCATCATTGGGAAGCAAGAGTTTGTCATAGCGGCCGATGACATTACCGTCGCGAATCACAATGGCGCTGTTAAAGCGTTCATCACCGCTGGCGCGGGGGTAGCCCAGTACCAGCGTAATGCCATCCAGTTCATCAATAAAACGGCCGACTGATTTGGCGCATTCGGCTAAAAATGCCGGGCGCAGTAACAGATCTTCAGGCGGATAACCGCTTAAAGCCAGCTCTGGCGTGAGCAAAATATCCGCACCCTCTGCCTTGGCTCGGGCGGCGGCGGCAAAGATAAGTTCGGTATTGCCGGCAAGATCGCCGACAAGAGAATTAAGCTGGGCAATGGCGATTTTCATCGTGGTTGTATCGGCTGGAAGCAAAAAAGCTATTTTAAGTCAGAAAGCATCCGGAATGGGGAAGTGTCTGCGTCAGAATGATTCACTTTGCCGGGCCGCAAGGCTGAGGAATCTGTGCGGCCTGCCGGCTGGCATACTAATCTGATAAAGCATTGGTTTGTGCTGGCTTGGATTTGTACCTGCATTTGCCTTGTCTGATGATGAATTCAACTCCGCTTTGTCTTGTCATGCAGTCTTCCACGCAGAGGATAATCATGCGGTTTGCCGCCTGCCGGTAATGGAAACGGAGCGGTTAAGCAGCGAGATCCCGGCTGCTGAGGTTGTGAGTATGCGTAGTGTAAAAAATATGTTTCTGATCCTTGGGTGCCTGGTCACTTTTGTGCTGGTCTTACTGGTAGCAACGGCATTGTTGCTGAAACAGAGCGCTGATGAGCTCCGGCAGGCCGAATTACAGCGATATAACTCCTATTTACTGGCCGATGAATTGCGGCAAAGCTCTGATGATCTGACCCGGCTGGCCCGTACCTATGTCTTAACCGGCGATGCTAAATATGAGCAGCAGTATTGGGATGTGCTGGCTATTCGTAATGGCAAAAAAGCCCGGCCACAGGCCTATCAGCGTATTTACTGGGATTTTAAAGCCGTCAGTGATTCGTCTCCGCGGCCGGATGAGGGACAGGTTTCTTTGCAGGCACTGATGCAGCGGGCTGGTTTTACCGACGCCGAGTTTGCACGGCTGAAAGAGGCTCAGGCCAATTCAGATGATTTGGTGAAAAGCGAAACCATCGCCATGAATGCGGTGAAAGGGCGGTTTGCCGATGCCGCCGGTCAATTTACCCTTCAGGGGCCGCCAGACTTAAAACTGGCCGCTGATTTGCTGCATAACGACAGTTACCATCAGTACAAAGCCAAAATTATGCGTCCGGTGGATGATTTCTTTGTGCTGCTGGATCAAAGGACGGCCGGCCAGGTCAGCGCTGCCGAGGAAAAAAAGCAGTTTTATTTGCATATGTTACTGGGGCTGATTTGTTTATCCGGCCTGGGGCTGCTGGTGGTGCTGATCTGGACTTACCAGCATTTAATTGGTCTTTTGGGGTGCGAGCCGGCCGAAGCCTTGCGCGTGGTGCAGAAAATTGCCTCCGGGGATTTCAGCGTCCGTTTAAAGGCCAATGGCAGCCACAGCTTACTGGGTGCACTGGATGGGATGAGCCAGCGTCTGCGACAGGCGGTGGGGGAAATCAGGGCTACGTCCGCGGTGCTGGCCAGCACGTCCGAGCAGGTGAATGCCTCTGCCCGGCAACTTTCGCAAAATGCCTCAGAACAAAGGATCAGCCTTGAAAGCTCCAGCAGTGCCTTAAAAGAAATCAATGATACGGTGGGGCAAAATAGTGCAAATGCCAGAGTCACAGAAGAAATGGCGGCTCAATCTTCGGGTTATGCGGCCAATGGGGGCATGGCGGTCAGGCAGACCGTGCTGGCCATGCGTCAGATTGCCGGAAAAATCAGCATTATTGATGATATTGCCTATCAGACCAATTTACTGGCCTTAAATGCCGCGATTGAAGCGGCCAGAGCGGGCGAGCATGGCAAAGGCTTTGCGGTTGTTGCGGCGGAAGTCAGAAAACTGTCTGCCCGCTGCCAGCTGGCTGCGCAGGATATCAGTGATTTAGTCAGTAATAGCGTATTGCAGGCGGAAGAAGCGGGGCAGTTACTGGATGAAATTGTGCCCTCTATTCTTAAAACGTCGTTATTAATCCAGGAAATCTCAGAGGCCTCGCAGGAGCAGGCGCAGGGAATTAACCAGATTAATCATTCGGTTGAGCTGCTGGCAGAGGGCACACAAATTAATGTGCGGGCTGCCGATTTATTGAGCGGCTCAGCCCGGGAGCTGGCGGAATATGCCGGTACGCTGGAAAGAAATATCAGTTTCTTTCGCGGCTAGAGCGCACCGGCCATGATCCGCGGTTTATTCTTCGTCGGGCATAATGCTTTCGGCGTAATCAAACAGGGCTGACAGAATTTCTGCCTTATCAGCCTGAGCCTCATCGACATTTTCTGACAAGGTATCGATGGCATCGCCAAAGGCCTCCAGTGTCCGGGCTCCGCCTGCACCTTCAAACAGCCGTGCGGCACGGTGTTGTTCCCAGCGGCGTAATTCAGCCGGGCTGAGTGATGCGGGGAAATTACGTGCCCGATAGCGGAAAAAGACTTCTTCCAGCCGGCTGTCTTCAAAACTCACCCGCTCTTTGGCAAGCTCTGCCGGGCTGAAATGACGCAGTTTAGCCAATAAGCGTTTATCGTTATTACCGATAAAGCCGCCGTAAAGATCTTCATCCACATCACAAGTGCCATGGTCCGTGCTAAAGACCTGTTGCCAGATGGCGCTCATATCGGTGGCGGTGGCGGCAACCCCGGCATGTTGCTGAGCCAGCTCCATATCCAGTCCCCAATGGGCTGCCCGTTCTGCGCTCAGTGTTTTTAAGTTGCCGATCACAATCGGCGACTTATTAATATGAATGCTTTTGATGGGCAGACGGCTGATGCCCTCCGGCAGATCGGTGCTTTTGCTGAACATTCGCAGGCGGATGGTCTCGGCATCCAGCGTGAACAGTTCGGCCGGGTCAAAACTCAGATCCCAGACAATAATTTCATTTTTATTGGTGGGATGCATGGCCAGAGGCCAGACCACGGCCATACAACCCCGTTCGGCCGGGAACATTCCGCTGATATGTAAAAAGGGCTTGGCATTAGGTAAGCCGGTTTGTTCCAGTACCTTGTCTTTTTTGCGCAAGGAAAAGCAGAAATCAAATAATTTGGGCTGTTTTTCCCGGATCAGGCGGGCCAGCGCAATGGTGGCCCGGACATCCGACAGCGCATCGTGTGCCGCTTCGTGGGCAATACCATTGGCCTGAGTCAGGTGCTCCAGCTTAAAGGAAGGGCGGCCGTCTTCATGGGTAGGCCAGACAATGCCTTCCGGGCGCAGCGCATAAGTGGTGCGCACCACATCCAGCAAGTCCCAGCGACTGCAATTATTTTGCCATTCGCGTGAATAGGGCTCGATCAGATTGCGCCAAAACATAAAGCGGGTGACTTCATCATCAAAACGGATGGTGTTGTAACCCAGGCTGACTGTATCCGGAGTGGCCAGCTCGGCTTCAATACGGGCTGCAAATTCAAATTCATCTACGCCACTTTCCAGGCATTTTTGCGGTGTAATGCCGGTTAACAGGCAGGATGCAGGATCGGGTAAGTAATCGGGAGCCGGTTTGCAATAGAGCATCAGGGGCGTGCCAATTTCATTTAATTCTGCATCGGTACGAATGCCGGCAAATTGCGACGGACGATCACGGCGGGTATTCAGGCCAAAGGTTTCGTAATCGTGCCAGTAAAAGGTGTGCATAGATAAACCTTAAAAAATTAAAACTTGCGCAAAATAAACCGCACCCGGGGATTATATCGGAAGGCGGTTCGTTCTGAGGGGATCTGTGGCAGGGGCATATTGCCATGGGAGCAACGGGCAGGCGCATGAAGGGGATAGATACCGGGCTGCAGCCAGCGGGGGAAGATCAGATGGTTATTCTTTTACACCATATTTACGCAGCAATTGCTGATAATCGGCGCTTTCCCGGATGACTTTCAGCTCTTGCCATATTTTGGGGCACAGGCCGTTTTGCTGCTTACAAAATGACTTATTTAAGGCCAGAAACATATCTATTTCTTTATAGGGCTCAGGCAGACGCTCGATATGGGCGGCTAAGCCGGTATTTTTTTGTAAAGTGTATTCGGCTTCGCCCTGGGGGGTGATAACCAGATCCACAATATGGTTATCCAGCTTTCTGAACAGATCTTCAGAGGTTTTAGAGCGCTCTTCCAGCATAAATCCAGCAGCACGCAGCTCCGGTGCAACACTGTAGCCGGCATGAATGCCAATGGAGCGAATATGCGTAAATTTACCACCTTGCCAGTTGGCCACACTGCCTGTGCGGCGATACGCAGAATAGTAATCTTTGTTCATCCGGTAATGGCCGTCCGGGGAGCCATCAGGGCGCCGGGGGTAATCGGCATACTCACTGCGCTCGGCATTAAATGCCGCAGAAAAAATACCATCACTGATACCCTGGCGGACTTCAAACTGACAGCGTTTCCAGGGTAGTTGTTTATAGGTGATTTTCAGATCAAGATGCCGCGCCAAGGTTTGCAGCATAAAGTGATTTAAACCTTCTGATTTGCCATAAGACAGCGGGTAGATATCTACGTCTTCATAGCAAAGAGTCAGACTGCCTGCCTCTGCACAGCCCGCCAGCCCCAGAGTTGCGAGCCATAACCGCCATTTCATCGGATACCCCTTTCAAGCCTGTTTTTCTTAACTTAGTTTAGGTGCATAAATTTTTCTCCGCTCATTTGCTTTTTACGAAACAGTGTGTGGAATTCATCACTGATGAAAAGTCAGTTCTGTTGCTTTAAATAAAATGCTTACTGCATGTTTATTGACCGCTTAGCGCCGTTTTAAGGCGAAGTAGGATCAATTTGTGGCTAATTTCTATTTGCTACCTATTCCCTTTCTGTTGTCCTGGTCATGTTTGGTACACTCCCTTGCTAAATAAGTAAAAAAATAGGTTGGATTGTGAATACCTCGCTTCAAGAACTTGAAAATCGCCTTTGGTCGGCTGCTGACCAGCTTTGGGCCATGACGGACCTGAAGCCTTCTGAATTCTCTACGCCTGTGCTGGGCCTGCTGTTTCTGCGCTATGCCGAAACGCAATTTGCCGAGGCACAGCTGCGCTTTGCCAATAAGGGAGGGAACCCTGACCTGCTGATCCATGATTGCCGGGCGGGAGGGGTGCTGTTTTTATCCCGGGAAGCCCGTTTCAGTTATCTGGTGAATTTGCCCGATACCGATAATCTGGGGGTGGCCGTGAATGCCGCGATGGCGGCGATTGAGGCTGAGAATGAAGATATGCGGGGTGTTTTACCCAGAAACTATACCCGGCTGGATAACGGCGTTATTCAGGAGCTGTTGCGCCTGTTGGACCCGATCAAGATAGAAGGCGATGCCTTTGGCCGGGTCTATGAATATTTTCTTGGCAATTTCGCCATGAAAGAAGGCCAGAAGGGCGGCGTGTTTTATACCCCGACCAGTATCGTCCGGCTGATTGTGGAAATCCTGCAACCCTTTAACGGCCGTATTTATGATCCGGCCTGTGGCTCGGGCGGCATGTTTGTGCAGAGTGCGCAGTTTGTAAAACAACACCATAAGCGCGCTGCCGAAGAGCTGACGGTGTTTGGCGCTGAAAAATCCGCTGAAACGGTCAAGCTGGGCAAGATGAATCTGGCGATGCACGGTTTATCGGGCGATCTTCGGGTGGCCAACAGTTTTTTTGAAGATCCGCATAACAGCCTCGGCCAGTTTGATTTTGTTATGGCCAACCCGCCTTTTAATGTCAGCGGTGTGGATAAAGAGCGGATCCATGATGATCCGCGGCTGCCGTTTGGCATTCCAGGGGCCGACAATGCCAATTACTTATGGATTCAGTACTTTTACAGTGCCCTGAATGAGTCTGGCCGGGCTGGTTTTGTGATGGCCAATTCGGCGGGGGATGCCCGCGGCAGTGAGCTGGAAATCCGTAAGCAGATCTTACAAAGTGGTGCTGTGGATGCGATTGTCAGCGTTGGATCTAACTTTTTCTATACCGTGACTCTGCCTTGTACGCTGTGGTTCTTTGATAAGGCAAAGCGGCAGTCCAAGCGCAAAGACCAGGTGTTGTTTATTGATGCGCGGGATATTTATCAGCAAGTCAGCCGCTCGGTGCGTGATTTCTCGCCGGCGCAAAGTGAGTTTCTGGCCAATATTACCCGCCTGTATCGTGGGGAAAAGCCGGAAAACATGCACCAAAGTGCGGATCTGCTGGCGCAGCAGTTTGAGTCCGGCCTGTATGCGGATGTGGCTGGCCTTTGCAAGGTGGCAACGCTGGCTGAGATTGAAGAGCAGGGCTGGAGTTTAAATCCGGGGCGTTATGTTGGGGTGGCCAGTGTCCGTGAGGAGGAGTTTGTTTTTGCGGAGCGCTTTGGTGAGCTGGCCGAAGAGCTGACAACCTTAAATCACGAAGCACGGCGGCTGGAAGGGGTGATTGCTTCCAATGTGCTCTTTTTGCTGAACGGGGCGCCTTCGTGAGGGTGGTTGAACGCACTCTGGGTGAAATTTGCGACCAGGGCGGCGGAGTCATCCAGACCGGGCCATTTGGCTCGCAGCTGCATGAAGCCGATTATGCGAAGACCGGCACGCCGGTGGTGATGCCCAAGGATATTATCGACAGCCGGGTTTCTGCGGCCACCATTGCGCGGGTGGAGAGTGAGCATGTGGAAAGACTGGTGAAACACCAGCTTTCTGCCGGAGATATTGTCTACGGCCGTCGGGGAGATATTGGCCGTCAGGCGTTGATTACAGAAAGAGAAGCCGGCTGGCTGTGTGGTACCGGTTGTCTGCGGGTGACGGTCGGTCAGGGGTCGGTTGATGCGGCGTATTTGCATTACTACCTGCGCCAGCCAACGGTGATTGAATATATTGGCAAACAGGCGGTTGGATCCACCATGGCCAATTTAAATACCGGCATTTTGCGCAGTATCCCTATTCGCTATCCGGCAGAGAAAGCCATTCAGCTGCGGATTGTGGCGGTTTTGTCGTCTTATGATGAGCTGATCGCCAATAACTCCCGGCGCATGGCGACGCTGGAGGAAATGGCCCGGCAGATTTATGAAGAATGGTTTATTCATTTTCGTTTTCTGGGTCACCAGTTGGTGGCCAGAATAAAGACCGAGCTGGGCTGGGTGCCGCAAGGCTGGCCGGTGATGAGCGCCAGTGAGGCGCTGGAAGTGAATCCTAAAGTGAAAGTGCCTAAAGAAGGGGTGAAGCCCTTTGCCCCGATGGGGAGTCTGGCGACCGATTCCATGCTGATTTCCAATATCGAATGGCGGGAAGGCAATAGCGGCGCCAAATTCCAGAATGGCGACACGCTATTTGCACGGATCACCCCCTGTCTTGAAAATGGTAAAACAGGTTTTGTACAGTTCTTGCCCGCAGCAGAGTCGGTGGCCTTTGGTTCTACCGAATTTATTGTGCTGCGCTCTAAAAAGCTCTGTCCGGAATATGTCTATCTTTTAGCTCGCTCCGAAAGCTTCCGTAATAACGCCATTAAAAGTATGGGTGGGGCAGATGGCCGCCAGCGTGTCCGTGAAGGGTGCTTTGATTCTTATAAGCAGGCTTATCCCGATCAGGGCACGATGAAGAAATTTGCTGAAATGGTGAGGCCGATGTTTCATCTGATTCAGTTATTGGCAGAAAAAAATATCAATCTGCAAGTCACCCGCGATCTGCTGCTGCCCCGTTTGATTTCTGGTGAAGTGGATGTCTCTGAGCTGCTTCTGCCGGAGCTCCCCGCTGTAAGTTAGCATCAGCAGAATTAAAAAATACGCTTCTGTATCTCTGTCCAGGGTTACTCATTAAGTCTTACGCCGTAAGAGAACATCCACCGTAAAAAAATGGCCTGATGGCTGTTTTTCGGTGGATTTTCTATTTGAAAACACGGTTGTTGTAAGTTTCCAGAATTTGAGGCGAGCCAGGCGGAGATGGATTTAAAATAGAGAATCGCCGGGTATGGATATAATCGGCCCGAATAATACGCAGCATTTTTTGTAGATTGAATCAGGTGAGTGGATGTTTAAGGTCAGGTATTTGATTGTGATTTTGGTGGCGGCTGTGATCGGCCTGGTCAGTTACTGGCCCGCGGCGGTGCCCAAGGCCCGCGTTGAGAAAATCACGCTCAGTGATGGCGGATCAGGCTGGAATATAACGATAGTGAGTGATGCGGACTTTAAATCTGAAACCGGCAGTTTTATTAATGTATCCATGAAATGCCCGCTGTTTGATCAAAGTGAGCGCCGTTATGATCCTGGTTACGATGCCAGAATCAGAATTGCAGGCGGGGACAATGAGGAATTAAATTTAATTGCAGAAGAAACCGCGGGCAACAGCCAGTACCGCAGCATCTTTACGCTGATGCCAGAAAAGGGCTCTGCCGGCTCTGAAGGAAATGCAGATTTAATGCAGCGGGCTGATTTAGCGGGATTATTAAATAAATCAGATATCGTTAAATGCAAAATCGTGGCCACCCGTTATCTGCGTGACCCGGTTTATTCGGAGGAAATAACCATTCCGGCCGATGAGCTGTTATCCGCGCAGAGCGAGGAGGCTTCTCCCGGCGGGCAGTTTTAATAGTCTGAGGTGCATTCTGCCCCCCCCTGGCCGGTTTATGGCAAAGGGGGGCTGGCAGGCATCTGGAGATGGGTTTCGGGAGGATTTGCCTGGCGGCGACGGTCTGACTGGGTTCAGGATTTTTCTTACCCAAACGCCAGACAGCAAAAAGCCCAGTCCGAAGACTGGGCTTTGCTTAATACTGGGGTGGCTGATGGGGCTCGAACCCACGACAACAGGAATCACAATCCTGGACTCTACCAACTGAGCTACAGCCACCGTTGAGTCTTTCTGTAAATGACTAAACTGCACATCATTTACTGATATTATTGGTTCGTTTTTAGCCGAACACACACTTGGCGCACCCGACAGGAATCGAACCTGTAACCTACGGCTTAGAAGGCCGTTGCTCTATCCAGTTGAGCTACGGGCACACTGTACTACCGTAAAATAAAACTAATTATCTGGTAAGGATAATTTCTGGTCGGGGCGGTGGGATTCGAACTCACGACCCTCTGCTCCCAAAGCAGATGCGCTACCGGGCTGCGCTACGCCCCGAACAGAGGACGCAATATACTGTGCGGCATTTCTGGCGTCAAGCACCTTGATGATCTTTTTTTCAGGGAAGGCAGGCAAACGGGGGCATAAAACAGGCTGTTTCTTACGCTGTGCTTTGTTTTATATAGTGATTTCTGCTTTTTAATTGATTTTAAAATTATTTAAATTTTTATAGAATCGTGCAGAATTTATTCATCAGCTAAACATAGCACAGTCATTAAAAGATGCAGGAAATGTTTGGGCCAGACGCGCTTGCGTGCGAAAATGCGTTTTTTGCTCAAGCAACAGCAGGAGTTTTATCCAATGACAGCCCAAATTCTCGACGGAAAAATCATTTCGGCAGAAATTGTCAGCGATGTTCGTGCCAAAGTAGATGCCCGGGTGGCAAGTGGCTTGCGTGCACCGGCACTCGCCGTGATTTTGGTGGGAAGCGATGCGGCCTCTCAGGTGTATGTTGGTAATAAGAAGCGCCAGTGTGCCAATGCCGGTATCCGCTCTATTGATATTGATTTGCCTGCTGACACCTCCGAAGCTGATTTACTGGCTTTGGTGGCCAAATTTAACAGCGATGACGAAATCGACGGGATTTTGGTGCAGCTGCCGTTACCTAAGCATATTAATGCCGATAAAGTGATCGAGCTGATTGACCCGGTCAAAGATGTGGATGGTTTCCATCCTTATAATATCGGCCGCCTGGCTTTAAAAATGCCGTTGCTGCGTCCTTGCACACCGCGTGGCGTGATGACTTTATTAGAGCGCACCGGAATT
>JBOFGM010000384.1:0-2800 GCA_051649105.1 Iodobacter sp.
CTCATCGGCCAGCAGGGTGAGATATTCTTTGGCGCGGGTGATCGCCACATAAAAATGCCGGCGCTCATTGGCAGAATCGGCTCCGTCCCTTAATTGCCAGTGGCTTAGCAACGGTAAAATCACATGCGGCCACTCACGCCCTTTGGCCTGCTGCACGCTGCTGACCACCACACGTTGCTTATGGTGCTGCTGATAGCGTTGCCGGCGCAGCAACATGTTTTTGCGCTGGGCATCAGGCCCGCCGGCGGCTAATTCTGCCAGCAGTTCTTTAAACAACTGCAAACGGGCACGGGCTGCACGGGCCGTGGGGGCGCTCAGGGCCACCAAAGGCTTTAAACTGAGCTGATCCGCCAGCTCTTCCAGCCGCTGCGTCAGCGGCACCTTTTGCTCTTGTATTCTGACAAAAACCAGATGGGCCACCGGGGCAGGAATCAGCCCTTTTAAAATGGCATAGGCGTCCGGCAGCCAGTCCAGCCGGTAAAGCGGTTTATTTTCATGGTCGGTGCTGATCAGCTCTTTTTGAAAGTTACTGATTTGCTCTTCGCTGATTTCCCATGCCGGAGACTGGATCAGGGCTAAAAAGGCATCCACATCGCTGCTGTCGGTGACAATGGGGTGGCTGCTGGCTAAATAGCTGATGGCCTGGCAGAGCAGGGCCTGCTGGCGTAAAAAGTAAGGCCGGCTGCCTTCCATCCGGTAGGCAATACCCGCTTTAAACAGCGCATCTTCAACGGGCTTGGAGGCATCGGCTTCGCGGACCAGAATGGCGCATTCATTCAGTTCCCGTCCGCCCGCCTGCCAGTCATCCAAGAGGGATGCGGTATCGGCATCGTTACTGACTTTGCGTAATTTGGGCCGGGTGTAATGGCTGGCTTTGGAGCGCACTTCAATGGTGCTGCCCAGGGGTTTAATCAGCCGGGTGGCAATCTGATCGAGCGGGCGGCCAAAGCGGAACGAGCGGGAAAGGCCAAAGGTAGCGCATTCCCCTTGCCAGGCTTTAAAGGCAGAAAAGGAGCTAAGCCCGCGCCATTCGTAAATATCCTGGGCGTCGTCCCCCACGGCCAGCATGCGGATGCCGGCGGCCTGCATATGCCGCAAAATCTGCTCATGCACGGGCTTGGTATCGTGAAACTCATCCACCAGCACCCAGCGCACCCCCAGCTGTTTTAAATCTTTGGCAATAATTTCGGGTTCGCGCAGCAAATCAAAGGCCGCATCCCCGGGGGCCAGAAATTCCAGCCGCTCGCGGGCATTTTCAAAGCGTTTAAACAGGCGGTAGCGCTGGCGGGAAAGGCCAAGACCTGCCAGCGCATCATCGACATCCTCCTCATCTTCTTCTTCGTCCAGCTCGCCCCATAAAGCAAAGGGTCGGGTATTAAATGACAGACTTACTTTGGCATCATCGATAAACTGATGCAGCGCAGCTAAAGACTGGCTGTCCCGCGGAATCCGGATCTCATCTTCGGCCAGGCTGTCATTGATAATATCAATGGCTTCGTTGATCGCAATGTCGATTAAATTGGCCAGTACATCCGGGCGCTGACGGCGCGGACGCAGGCGCGAGCGGCCGGAATGTCCGGCAAATACCCGTAATGCATAGCCGTCAAAGGTGTAAGCTTGCGGAGGTGGCAGTTCAGGAAAGTGACTGCGGCAACGCTTAATAAAGGTGTCACGACCACTATTGGAAAAAGTAAGAATGAGTGGGGTATGCCCCTGGCTTTGCAGTTTTTTCCATGCTGCGGCAAGGGTCGTGGTTTTTCCGGTGCCGGCACGGGCGCAGATCAGCCCGGCAGCAGGCTGGCCGGTTTGCTCCAGCCAGTTAATGATGGCCTGATGTTCGCTGTCCCATTCCAACTCGTGCATAGTTTTCTTCTGTTTGTGAATAACGTATCGCCAGGCCTGTGGCCTGGCGGTTTTTTTCAGATCCGTGCTGCAAATAAGCACGGGGTTGTTTGAAAGGTAATCGCTGGATATGCGTAACTGGATTAAATATTCTGTTTTATTGGCTGGATTATCCGCGCCACTGGCGCAGGCTGATTCTGTATCGGTGCTGGCCGGAGCCATGAATAGCAGTAAAGAAGATCAAAGTTCATATGCCTGGACCTTGTCTTATATGCATGACTTAAATGAAGATCTGGCAGTCAGTTTTTCCTGGTTAAATGTAGGCCATATCGATGACCACCACCGCGACGGTCATACTTTCCAGTTATGGGGAAAAACCAAGGCACTCCATCCACAGCTGACCTTGTCCGCAGGTGCCGGTCCTTACCGCTATTTTGACACCACGCCCCGTACAAAAGGCCGCGGTTATTTAAATGATCATGGCATGGGTGGTATTTTTAGTTTACAGGCCACATGGCAAAGTGACAGCAACTGGCAATATCAGCTGCGTTTCAATCATATCAGCACCCCCAACAGCATTGATACTAATTCGATTATGTTGGGTATGGGTTATCAGTTAACTCCTATGGCCTTTAATGATCCAACCTGGCCGGGAGCGCGTGGTCGTCAGGAAGTGGTGGCTTACGCCGGGCAAACCATTATTAATAGTTTTGGTTCAGAAACCGCCAATGCGGGGGCGCTGGAGTATCGCTATACCTTTATGCCGGGAATTAAAGCCTCGGCCTCTTTTATTCAGGAAGGGGAAACAGATCGTTTACGCCGTAGCGGTATTACCATGCAAGCGTGGTATGAGCCCGGGTTCTTTGATGATCGCTTTACTGTAGGGCTGGGGATCGGGCCGTATTTCTCGGTGGGTAAACGCTATCTGCATAATCAGGTTGAAGAGAAAAAAACAGTT
>JBOFGM010000385.1:0-6084 GCA_051649105.1 Iodobacter sp.
GATTTTATTCCTTTTGCTGAGGAAAACGGTTTAATTGTTAATATTGGCAGCTGGGTACTGAATGAAGCCATCAGCCAGCTGGCCGAATGGCAAAAAGCCGGGCTGGTATTGCCCCGGCTGGCGGTTAATTTATCGGCCCTGCAATTTAAATCTAAATTAAGCGGCGAGATTTCTGCCATTCTTGCCTATCATCAGGTGCCCGCACATTTTTTAGAATTAGAGTTAACAGAAACATTGCTGATGAAAAATGATGAGGTGCAGACCCTTATTTTAAATGAGCTGCATATCAGCGGTATCAGTCTGGCACTGGATGATTTTGGCACCGGTTATTCTAATCTGGCTTATTTGCAGCATTACCCGATTGATTATTTAAAAATAGATCAGTCTTTTGTACAAGCCTTACCGGACAATATCCACTCCTCTGCCATTGTCAGATCCATTATTGATATTGCCAATAATCTGGGGCTTAAACTGATTGCAGAAGGAGTGGAAACCAAAGCGCAGGCCGATTTTCTGGCCCGGCTGGGTTGCCATTTAATTCAGGGTTACTACTGCTATCGTCCGATGCCGGCCGATGAATTTACCCGCCTGCTGCAGCAGCAGGCGATCAATGGCGACTAGCAAGAGCTAACCGCATGCTGCTTTAACAAGGCATATTTCACCAGACCCGCCTTGCCCTCTTTCACAATGTCCCAGCCATCCCGCTCCGGCCAGTTAGCCGTTTCGGCATAAATGACGGCGTCCGGGTTTAATACCCGGGCCAGTTTAGGCAAAACTTGCGCTAATAAATCCGAATCAAACGGCGGATCTAAAAACACCACATCAAAGCGCTCGGCGGTGGAATCTAAAAAGCGCAGGGCATCGCCCCAGATCACTTCAATATTGTCCGCACCCAGCAGGGTTTGATTGCTTTTCAGGCTGGCGGCCACATTTTTAGCCCGCTCAATCATCACCACACGTTTGGCATTTCTGGAAGCGGCCTCAAAACCCAGTGCGCCACTGCCGGAGAAAAGATCCAGGCAAACAAGCCCCGTACACTCCTGCCCCAGCCAGTTAAACAGCGTTTCACGCACGCGGTCTGGTGTTGGACGCAAGCCTTCTGCATCGGGAAATTTCAATAAACGGCGTTTATAGTCACCGCCAATAATACGAACCTGGTTTTTCAACTGTGCGGCCATGTTAAAATCCTACCAATCTGTAATTAACTAAATAGCCCGGCAGCCTGAGCGCTGGCAAAAAAAGAGAGTTTCACGCTTTTTTTGCCTGAAACAGACTTAAATCTGACAGGCTGCCCGCATTTTCCGCCATCTTTCGGAATCCCCGCAAACTCATGTTCAGTTTTTTTCGCAAAAAAAAGCCGGTTGCACCGGTTACACCTGAAACGCCAGTAGTGGCAGAGCCGGTTATTGAGGCTCAGGCTGCACCTGTTGCGATTCTTTCTCCGGCAGCGCCAGCGCCTGCTATGCCTGAAATCGCCGTTACCGAACCTGCCGGGCCCGAAGCCATTGTGGCCGCTCCGGCAGAAGCCGCCCCTGCTCCGGTTGAGGCTGCTCCGGCTCCGGTTGCTGCGGCAGAAATTATTCCGGCAGCCGTACCTGCGCCGGTCGTCAGCGAAGCACCTCCTGCCAAATTATCCTGGTCAGAACGTCTGAAAGCCGGCCTTGCCAAAACGCGTGACCGGTTGGGTAAAAGCCTGGCAGGCCTGTTTGGCGGCGGACAAATCGATGAAGATCTGTACGAAGAGCTGGAATCCGTGCTGCTGACCGCCGATATGGGCGTCGATGCAACACAACATCTGCTGGACGATGTGAGAAACCGCGTGAGTCTCGCCGGGCTTAAAAATGGCTCCGAGCTGAAAGGGGCTCTGCAAAGCTCGCTGACCGATTTAATCAGCCCGCTGCAAAAACCACTGGATGTCAGCACCCATAAGCCGTTTATTCTAATGGTTGCCGGCGTGAACGGAGCTGGTAAAACCACCAGTATCGGCAAACTGGCCAAATATTTCCAGGGGCAAGGGCTGACCGTCTTACTGGCCGCCGGAGATACCTTCCGTGCCGCCGCCCGTGAGCAGCTGGTGGTCTGGGGTGAACGCAACGGCGTGCAAGTGATTGCACAAGATGGCGGGGATTCTGCCGCCGTGGCCTTTGATGCCGTTAATGCCGCCAAAGCACGGGGCATCGATGTGGTGATTGTGGATACCGCCGGCCGTCTGCCTACCCAGCTGCATTTAATGGAAGAAATCCGCAAAGTTAAACGCGTGGTGCAAAAAGCCGATCCAACCGGGCCGCATGAAATTATGCTGGTGCTGGATGCCAATAATGGCCAGAACGCGCTCAGCCAGGTGAAATCCTTTGATGATGCACTGGGCCTGACCGGCTTGATTCTGACCAAACTCGATGGCACCGCTAAAGGCGGGATTATTGCGGCCATTGCCAAACAGCGCCCTGTTCCGCTGCGCTTTGTGGGCGTGGGCGAAAGCATTGATGATTTACGGCCGTTTATCGCCAAAGACTATGTGGATGCACTGTTCGACTAAGCCTGAGCGCTGGTTTTACGCAAAGCCTGCCCGGGTGATGCGCAAAACCAGCAGTCTTGCGGGCTGGCTATGAAATACCAGAGGCACGCGGCGATCAGCGTAAACAATACCTGCAGCGTGGTATGCCCGTCAGGGTTTTATTCAGCAGGGTGTAAAATGTTTTGCGCTCAATATCATCCATACCTGTCTCTGCGTGCATCTCTGCGACAGGCAACGGGGCAGAGTCCATTGCACCCGGATTAACCGTTTATTTAAGCAAACAACTTTTGGATACCTAAATGATCCAGTTCCAACAAGTCAGCAAGCGCTATCCCGGCGGTTTTGATGCGGTAAAGAACTTAAGTTTCGAGATCCCAAGTGGTGAGCTGGTCTTTTTAGCCGGGCATTCGGGCGCCGGCAAATCCACGCTGCTGAAACTGATTGCCGGGATCGAAAAGCCCAGCGCCGGCATTGTGACCGTAAACGGGCAAAATATGGCCAGAATGAGCCGTGGCTCCCTGCCCTATATCCGTCGCCATTTAGGTTTAATTTTTCAAGATCATAAAATTTTATTTGACCGCACCGTACTGGATAACGTCAGCCTGCCCTTAGATATTATTGGCTTTAATCATCAGGAAGGCCGACGCCGGGTACTGGCGGCGCTGGATAAAGTGGGCCTGGCCGGTAAAGAAAAACTAAACCCCATTTCCCTGTCCGGCGGTGAGCAACAACGCCTGTGTATTGCCCGGGCCGTGGTCCATCGTCCGGCTATTTTGCTGGCCGATGAGCCAACCGCCAATCTGGACCGCGATTACGCCCACGATATTCTGGAACTCTTTAAGTCGTTTCATCAGGTTGGCGTCACGATTGTGATTTCTGCTCACGATGAAACACTGATGGCCGATTATGGCCGCCGTATTCTGCGTCTGAAAAATGGCCAGTTTACCGCCTGACCGGGCAGGGCTGATTCAGCCTGCACCGCAGTGATTTCCCGCTACGTTTTCCAGCAGCCTTTACCGGCGCTTTAAATACAGGTCAACAGAGCCCTATATGAAACATTGGTTACGACTTCACGCCCAATCCCTGGCACGCACTTTAGGCACCTTAGTCCGCCATCCCTTTGCCAGCGCCCTGAATCTGCTGGTGATCGGGATTACGGCCGCGCTGCCTTTAGCCCTGTGGCTGATTATCAGCAGCCTGGCTCCGGTTGCCAGCCAAATTCATGTTGAGCCACAAATTTCTGTTTTTATGCGTGATACGGCCACCCCGGAAGATCTTGCCACGCTGAAAGCACAATTAAAGAAAGATCCGCGCGTCGCCAGCAGCCGGTTTATCAGCAAAGATGAAGCGCTGAAAGAAATGCAGGCCTCATCGGGAGCCGCCAATTTATTAGCCGGTTTAAATGAAAATCCGCTGCCGGATGCCTTTGTATTAAGCAGCAAGCAAACTCAGCCGGAAATGCTGGAAGCACTGCAAAAAGATCTGATCAGCCGTCCCGGCGTGGATGAAGTACAGCTGGATTCGGCCTGGGCGCACCGGCTGGAGAAAATACTGGCGCTGGGTGAAACCCTGTTTGAAGTGATTGCCGTTTTACTGGCTACCGCGCTGGCGCTGATTACCGGCAATGCGATCCGCATGCAAATTTTAACGCGCAAAGAAGAAATTGAAGTGGCCCGGCTGATTGGTGCCACCGATGCCTTTATCCGCCGGCCCTTTATTTACTTTGCCATGGTGCAGGGTTTACTGGGCGGCTTATTTGCCTGCGCCATTGTCAGCGGAATCTTCTCTCACCTGAATCCAGCCGTCGTTGATCTGGCCAAGGCTTATGGACAACAATTCAGCTTGCTGTCACCAGATTTACTTACTATTGCCGTAGTCTGCGGACTATGTACGCTGCTGACGTTCTTTGGTGCATGGCTTGCCGTCTGGCGCCATCTGCGGCAATACACCTGAGCCCTGCTATAACATGAGGCTGGCGCAAACGGCCGGTTTCCTGCTCTGTCCGGCCACTTTATTGACTGAGCCTATGAGGCGGATAGGAAAAATTGCCGTGCTATATGGGGGCATAGTGTGATTGAATCAAGCGTCGGGAAAAAATGAACTTAGTCATTTTTTAGCACTCTTCATATTCAAGTGCTAAAATCTACGATAGTTTTTGCAAGGAGAGATATATACATGGCAACTGCACTGATACTTCCCGTAATGTCCGGTGGCGACAGCATCGAGAGCTATATCCAGCGCGTGAATACTGTGCCCATGCTCTCGCAGGAAGAAGAAAGCAGCCTTGCTGAGCGCTACCGTCAGGAAAACGACCTGGAGGCAGCCAAGCAACTGGTTCTGTCTCATCTGCGGGTTGTAGTTTCTATCGCACGCGGTTACTCCGGTTATGGCCTGCCTCAGGCGGATCTGATCCAGGAAGGTAATATTGGTCTGATGAAAGCGGTTAAACGCTTTGAACCAGGCCGTGGTGTTCGTCTGTTTTCCTTTGCGGTGCATTGGATTAAAGCTGAAATCCACGAATATGTTCTGCGCAACTGGCGTCTGGTTCGCGTTGCAACCACCAAGGCCCAGCGTAAATTATTCTTTAATCTGCGTTCGATGAAACCCGGCTTTGCCGCACTGACCACCTCAGAAGCACAAAAAATTGCGGATGATTTAGGTGTGAAACGCGAAGAAGTACTGGAAATGGAAACGCGGATGAGCGGTCAGGACATTTCCCTGATCTCTGACGATAACGATGACGAGGGTTATGCCCCGATCGACTGGCTGGCTGACAATGACAGCGAACCCACCGCCACACTGGCCCGTCGCTCGGTAGACCGCTTGCATACAGAAGGCTTGCAAATGGCTTTAGCCAGTCTGGATGAGCGCAGCCGCCGTATTGTGGAAACCCGCTGGTTAGCCGATGAAGGCTCTTCGCTGACTCTGCATGATCTGGCTGCAGAATTTAATGTTTCAGCAGAGCGTATTCGCCAGATTGAAGCGAAAGCATTAAGTAAAATGAAGCTGGCCTTAGTGCCCGCTTAAAAAAACGGAGCCACTGGCTCCGTTTTTTATTGCCTGATGTTTCTGCAGCTTTAAAATAATTTACGCAAATCCATGCCCTTATACATGCCGGCCACCTGATCCCCGTAGCCATTAAACATCTGCGTTTTACGCTTAAAGAATTCACCAATCCGCCGTTCTGTCGCCTGGCTCCAGCGCGGATGATCCACCTCAGGATTCACATTAGAATAAAAGCCATATTCATTGGGCCCGGCTTTATTCCATGAGGTTTGCGGCTGCTTTTCGGTTAAACGGATTTTTACAATGGATTTGGCGCTTTTAAAACCATATTTCCATGGCACCACCAGACGAATTGGCGCGCCATTTTGATTGGGTAATACCTTGCCATATAAACCGACCGCCATAATGGTTAATGGATGCATCGCCTCATCCATCCGTAAACCCTCGGTATAAGGCCAATCCAGCACCTGCCTTTGTATACCGGGCATCTGTTCTTTATCGGCCAGCGAAATAAACTCAATATATTTAGCGCGCGAATTAGGATTAACCCGTTTAATTAATTC
>JBOFGM010000386.1:0-5301 GCA_051649105.1 Iodobacter sp.
CTAATCTTGGCAGCGGGGTTGTTTATATTGTGGATCAGAATAATGATCTGATTTCGCATTCAACCTATGAAAAACCTTTGCCCCGCACACCGTTAAATGAGCTGGCCAAACAAGAAAATGCCCGGCTGCTGCATGCTAAAAACAGCTCCAGTGAGTTAATCAGAAAAAGCGTGGATTTTTTAAATATCAATTCAAATAATGATATTGAGTTTGATATTAAGGGTGAGAAAGTTTATGGCCGGGTTACTCCGGTCAGTGATGGTAATGGTTTAAACTGGCGTATTGTGGTTTTAATTCCGGAGCGGGATTTACTGGGCTCGGTGCGTAAAGATATGATGGTCACGCTGGCTATTGTGTTATGCATTGGTTTATTTGCCGCACTGGCCGCATGGAAAATATTAGCCAGTATTACCAAGCCTATTTTACTGGCCGCACAGACGGCCAGATTGCTGGCTAAACAAGAATGGCAGCCGACAATTGCCGGGGGGCTGCAGCTTAAAGAAACCACGTTGCTGGCCAATGCCTTTGATGAAATGTCAACGGCATTGTCCTGCTCGTTTGAGCAACTCAATTATCGTATTCGCCATGATCAGGTGACGGGTTTACTCAGCCGTGAGGGTTTACTGGAAGAAATCTCTGAGCTGGTTAAAAAATCACCTGCCAAAAAATGGGATGTGCTGTTTTTAATCGGGCTGGATAATTACCGCAGTATTCATGACAGCATTGGTTATGATCAGGGCGAAGAGTTGTTATGTGCGATTGTGAATAATCTGAAGCAAAGTCTGCCGGATCAGGCCTTGTTTGCCCGGGTAGCCGATACAGAATTTGTGGTTTGTATGAATACCTCGGCCGATCCGGAGTATCTGAATTATTTAATTCAAAGAATCCTGGACAGTTTTTCTCAGTCATTTCATCTGCAATATGATGAGGTCTTGATTACTGCCAGCCTGGGTGCCGTTTGCGCGCCGTTTAATCATATTGAATTAATTGAAAATATGAGAAACGCCAGTATGGCGTTGAATAAAGCCAAAGAAAAAGGGTCCAGTTCTTTTGAAATCTTCCAGGGCAGTATGGCCGAGCAATCCACGCAAAAAATTCATTTAATTGCTGAATTAAATGCGGCCATAGAGAAAGAAGAATTCCGGGTTTATTTCCAGCCGGTTGTCCGGCTTATTGATGGCAAGGTGATTGGTGCTGAGGCACTGGTGCGCTGGCAGAGTGGCCAGCGCGGCTTGGTGGCGCCAGGCGTGTTTATTCCCTTGGCCGAAGAAGCGGGTCTGATTCTGCCAATCGGTCATTGGGTCTTGCGTGAATCCTGCCGCCAGATTTCTGAGCGATTAAAAAATGGCTGGGCTAAAGATTTTGATGTTCATGTTAATGTTTCGGTACGGCAATTAATTCAGTCTGATTTTTATCAGCAGCTGGAAGCCACTTTAATTGAATTTGATTTGCCGGCTAAAAATCTGACTTTAGAAATTACGGAATCCATCTTAATTGAAGACAGCAATGTCATTGCTAAATTAATCAGCCGTATCCGTAGTCTTGGGGTGGAAGTGGCGATTGATGATTTTGGTACCGGCTATTCATCCATGTCTTATTTGCATCAGTTTGCTTTTGATTGCCTGAAAATTGATCAGTCCTTTGTCAGCCGCTTTTTAGATAATCATAAGAGCGAAGCCATTGTCTCGGCCATTATCCGTCTGGCCGGTGGTTTTGATGTGCCGCTGGTGGCCGAAGGGGTAGAAACCGCCGAGCAGGCCCAAAGACTGCTGGAGCTGGGTTGCCAGCGGGCACAGGGTTATTACTTTGGCCGGCCGGTGCCGCTGGAAGACTGGCCACAAGACTGGTGTGGCACGGGCAAGCAAGGGCCGCTGTAATTTCCCGTGCAGCTCAGATCAGGCAATCACCAGCCCCACTGCGTTCAGCCTGGCGGTGATCTTTTCCAGCCCGCCCTGATAAGCCCAGTACATCACGCGGCCATGAGAGGACGTCACCAGCAGATATTGCTCGGTCACCGACTGAATCCGCTCCACCGCAATCAGCTTTTCAGCAAAGCCGGTATCCGGTAATTCTTCGATAATTTCTTTATTGTCTGCGGTATAGCCATGAACAATCATGGCGGTTCTGACGGAAAGAGAAATAAATTGCATGGCGTTTCCTTGGATAAATGGCCCGCCATGTCGGGATGGCGGATGTGATTTGTTATCTGTGTTTTAAGGCTGATGAGTACGGTGGCGTCCTGGGCACTAATCATCCTTAAAGGTAAAGACCACCGGCACCACCACTGAGCAGGGTGGCCGTGATCAGCCCGCCAATCACGGCCCTATGTCAGCTCTGCTTTATGATTTTTTGGTACGGTGGCGTCCCAGCCACTGCACAAAGTCATCCACAAAGGTAAAGACCACCGGCACCACCAGCAGGCTGAGCAGGGTGGAGGTAATCAGCCCGCCTATCACGGCGATGGCCATCGGTGCTCTGAAACTCGGGTCCACCCCAATCCCCAGTGCAATCGGCAGCATGCCGGCACCCATGGCGATGGTGGTCATCACAATGGGGCGGGCCCGTTTTAATCCGGCATCCATCAGGGCATCAAAACGGTTCATGCCGTGGCGGCGGGCCACGATGGCATATTCAACCAGCAAAATTGAGTTTTTGGTGGCAATCCCCATCAGCATAATCAGCCCGATCAGCGTGGGCATGGAAAAAGAGCTGTGCGTCATCAAGAGAGCCAGAAAAGCACCGCCAATCGACAGCGGCAGGGCGGCCAGAATGGTGACGGGTTGCATAAAATCTTTAAACAGCAGCACCAGTACCATATAGATACATAAAACCCCCGTCAGCATGGCCAGACCAAAGCTGGCAAACAGCTTTTTCATTTCTTCTGCATCACCAAAGACGGCCCGCTCAACGCCGGCGGGCAGATGGGACAGGCTGGGCAGACGGTCCACTTCATCACTCACCTCGCCCAGCGAGCGGCCATTAAGCTCAATATCAAAAATCACATTTCTGGTCCGGTCATACCGGTCGATCTGGCTGGGGCCCGATGATAAGGCGACATCGGCCACCTGCCCGAGCATTACATCGCTATTTTTGGCAGAAGGTACTTTCAGTTGTTTCAGCTGTTCCAGATCCTGCCGGGTGCTGTCCGGCAGCCGCACCACAATCGGAATCTGCCGCTCGGGCAGATTGAGTTTTGCCACCTGGGTATCAAAATCCCCGACGGTGGAAACGCGGATAGTGTCCGAAATACTGGCAATGCTGACTCCCAGATCGGCCGCCCGGGCCAGATCGGGCCGGATCGTGACTTCCGGGCGGACCAGACTGGCGCTGGACGTGACGGCTCCCACGCCCTGGATGGTACGCATATCCCGTTCAATACTTTGTGAGCTGGCCAGCAGCAGGGCCGGATCATCGCCGCGCAGAATCAGCTGGAATTTTTCGCCGGACCCGCCCAGCCCTACGCTGATCCGTACCCCCGGAATTTCTTTTAATAAGCCGCGCAAACGGGATTCGATCCGCACCTTGGTATCGCGGCTGGTGCGCTCAGTCAGGGTTAATGTCAGATTGGCCTTATTGACTTCGGTGACGCCTCCCGAGGAAAAAGGATCGGCTCCGGCACCGCCGCCGCCAATGGCGGTATAGATCCGGGTAATGGTTTTTTCCTGACTGAGCAGCTGGCGGGCCCGTTCAGCCACGGTGGTGGTTTCGGCCAGGGTCGTGCCTGGTGGCAGCTCAATTTTCACCAAAGTTTGCGAGCGATCGTCCGGCGGAATAAAGCCGGTGGGCAACAGCGGCACCAGCATCAGCGAGCCAATAAAAAACAGCAGTGACAATGCCGTGGTAATGGCGCGGTGCTCAAGGCACCAGCGGGCCATTTTTAAATAAACCTGCATAAAGCGGCTTTCTTTAACGGCATGACTCAGCGGTTTAAGTAAGTAGGCCGCCATCATGGGTGTCAGTAAGCGCGCCACGATCAGCGAGGCCATCACCGCCAGTGCGGCCGTCCAGCCAAACTGCTTAAAGAACTTACCCGGAATCCCCGCCATAAAGGCGGTAGGCAAAAAGACGGCGATTAAGGCAAAGGTAGTGGCCACAACGGCCAGACCAATTTCATCTGCCGCTTCCATTGCCGCCTGATAGGGCGTTTTGCCCATGCGCAAATGGCGGACAATATTTTCGATTTCTACAATCGCATCATCGACCAGAATCCCGACCACCAGCGCCAGCGACAGCAGGGTAACGGTATTTAAGGTAAAGCCCAGATACGCCATCCCGATAAAGGCAGGCAGTACCGACAGTGGCAGTGCGGCCGCAGAAACCAGCGTGGCGCGCCAGTCGCGCAAAAACCACCACACCACCAGCACCGCCAGCAAAGCGCCTTCTATTAACAGGCTCATCGAGCCATCAAAGGATTCCTGCACCGGGGCCGCCATATCGTAGGCTTCGGTCAGCTGCAGGCCGGGATGGGCTTGTTTGATTTTTTCCAGCGCAAGCCGGATGCCGGCCGTCACCTCAATTTCGCTGGCTCCCCGGCTGCGGCTGATTTCAAAACCTACCGCCGGTTTGCCATCGAGCAGTGCCAGCGAGCGGCGTTCGGCCGTGGTGTCACTGATGCGGGCCAGCTGATCCAGCCGGATACTGCGCCCATCGGCCAGCGGCAGGGTGATTTGCCCCAGTTCCGCGGCGGTTTGAACGGTGGCAATGGTGCGGATGGCCTGCTCGCTGCCAATCAGATCACTGCGTCCGCCCGAGGCATCCCGCTGGGTTTGGGCCAGGCTGCGGGATACTTCGGCAGCGCTGACGCCCAGCGCGGCCAGTTTTGCCGGATCGATTTCAATCCGTACTTCGCGGTTAATCCCGCCGACACGGACAAAATTTCCCACACCGGCAATGGAGCGCACTTCCTTGCTGATTTTATTATCCACCAGCCAGGAAAGCTGCTCTTCGTCCAGTGAGGCGGAGGCCACGGTAAACACCAGAAACGGCACGCTGGAGAATTCCACCTTGCCAATCACCGGGTCTTTCAGATCGCTGGGTAAATCGCCGCGCACGCTACTGACGGCATTGCGCACATCTTCCACCGCCTCGTTAACCGGTTTTTCCAGAATAAATTCAACCGTCAGTAAAACACTGCCATCCTGAATTTTGCTGTAAACATGCTTGAAACCTTGCAGTGCAGAAACCGAGTTTTCCAGCTTGCGGGCCACTTCGGTTTCCAGCTGGGCCGGGGCCGCACCGGGTTGCACGGCCAGCACCGTGACCATGGGCAGCTCAATATCCGGAAAATCCTGCACCTTCATC
>JBOFGM010000387.1:0-1732 GCA_051649105.1 Iodobacter sp.
GAACAGTTTCGCCGGGACAGGATGCAGGTTTTGCGCGGAGCCAGCTGCGATCAGCCGGGGGTGAATTATTCAGAATGCCGGGCCGCGGCAGACAGCAAAATTGCGGCCGGGGCTTTTCCTTCTATAAGCCAGGTACTGGCAGAAGGGGACGATTCGGTGCTGAGGGTGAATGTCTGGGGGCCATCGGGGGCGTATTGATCTTGTTTTAAGACAGAAGCGCAGACAAGCAAAAGGGAGCGATTTATCGCTCCCTTTGTCGCCAGAAGGCCTATTGAATCATCACCAGAAAATAGCCCACCGGAAAAATCAGCAGGCCCATACCAGAGAGCAGCATTTTTCCCGGCCAGGCGGCAATGGACCAGCGGCGCAGACAATAAACAGCGGCCAGCGGAAACAGCGGCATCATCAGTGCCGCCCAAACCCAGTTGCGATTACCCAGCGCCGTCATAAACGACACCATTAACCCGACAAAGCACAGCGCAGTGCCAATCGAGAAAACAATCACCAACAGGCCAATCAGCCAGGGAGAGGTCAGTAACAGCACGGCTTTATTCCTGGTTTGCAAACCTGCCCGAGGCAGGCTGCAGATTAAAGGGCGTAAGTATCCGGACGTGGTGGTGTGCCGGCAGACTGGGTCAGAATTTCATAGCCGGTTTCTGTAACCAAAATGGTATGTTCCCACTGTGCGGACAGGCTGCGATCTTTCGTCACAATCGTCCAGCCATCGCTCATGCCTTTGATTTCGCGCCGGCCGGCATTAATCATCGGCTCAATGGTAAAGATCATGCCTGCTTTGAGTTCCGGGCCGGTGCCGGCTTTGCCGTAATGCAAAACTTGCGGATCTTCGTGGAATTTGGTGCCAATACCGTGGCCGCAAAATTCACGAACCACCGAGTAACCGGCGTCTTCTGCATATTTTTGAATGGCCGCGCCAATATCGCCAAAATGCGCACCCGGTTTAACCTGGTCGATCCCGATCCACATGGCGTTATAGGTGACTTGCGACAGGCGGCGGGCGGGAGCGGAAACATCTCCGGCCAGATACATACGGCTGTTGTCGCCGTGGTAGCCATCTTTAATCACGGTAATATCCAGATTCACGCAGTCGCCGCTTTTTAGCGGCTTATCAGCGGGAATACCATGGCAGACGACTTGATTAACAGACGTACAAATGGCTTTCGGATAAGGGGTGTAGCCTGGCGGGCAGTAGTTCAGGGGCGCAGGGATGGTGCCTTGCACATCGCGCATATATTCATGGCATAAACGGTCGATTTCTGCGGTGGTGACGCCAACTTTAACAAATGGCGTAATGTAATCCAGAACTTCGCTGGCCAGTTTGCCGGCAATACGCATCTTGGCGATATCGTCTGCGGTTTTAATAATAATAGACATGAGCTGTGGGCCTCAAAATGGCGAAGAGAGGACCGGCCTCTCTTCTGGGTACTTCTGCTATCTCAGAGTAATGGTTGCGCAATAAGCCGGTATGCCGCGGTTAGCGCTTATTATTGCCCTCAGGCAGCACAATATTAACTTCCAGGATTTCAAAATCGTCTTTGCGGTCAAGCTGGACTTTAATATCATCCGGATTGATCGCAACATACTTAGAGATGACGTCAATTAACTCTTTTTGCAACTGAGGCAGATAATCAGGGGTATTTCTGCCATTTCTTTCGTGAGCAAGAATAATCTGCAGGCGTTCGCGTGCTACCGAGGCGGTTTTTTTCTTTTCACC
>JBOFGM010000388.1:0-3663 GCA_051649105.1 Iodobacter sp.
AGTAACATGAGCGATTGTCTTTTTTGTAAAATTGCAGCCGGAGAAATTCCGGCCCGGAAAGTCTATGAAGACGATGAAATTATCGCCTTTCATGATATCCATCCGGTCGCCCCTGTTCATATTCTGCTGATTCCTAAGGTGCACTTTGATTCTTTAGCGCATGCAGAATTACAACATCAGGCGGTGCTGGGAAAAATGCTGCTGCTGACCGCCACTCTGGCAAAAGAGCAGGGGCTGACAGAAGGATATCGCACCATTATCAATACCGGTCATGGTGGCGGACAAACCTTTTTCCATATGCATATGCATCTTATTGGCGGTAAGCCGCTTTCAACTAATATTTCAGAAATCAGCACGCATTAAGCGTGCCGCAGGAGACAAACCGTGGGTTCATTTAGCATTTGGCATTGGCTGATCGTTTTAGTCATCGTTGTTTTGGTGTTTGGCACTAAAAAGCTGGGCAATATCGGTAAAGACTTAGGCTCCGCCGTCAAAGGGTTTAAAGATGGAATTAAAGATGGCGAAACACCGGTAGCTAAAAGCGAAGATAAACCCGTCGAAACTGACAAGCGCTAAGGTCCTTGCCTGTGTTTGATGTGAGTTTTGGTGAACTGATTACAATCAGTGCCGTTGCCTTAATCGTGATTGGCCCGGAAAAACTGCCCAAAGTGGCCCGCACTGCGGGCGCTTTGCTGGGACGGGCTCAACGCTTTGTCTCAACGGTAAAGGCCGATCTGGATAAAGAATTTCAACTGGCCGAGCTGGCCAAGGTAGAAGCTGAAATCCGGGCTGAAGCCATGGCACTGGGTCAGACCATTCATCAGCCACTGGAAGAAGCCGTGCAAGCGATCGCTGCGCCGGTTGCTGAAATTCCGGCCTTACTCGCGCCCGGCCCTCAGGGAGATTTATTTTCTCCACCCGCCCCACCTCCTGAATCCAGGCCCGACCGGCGTTAAATAATGACGGATAATCTCCAGCCCCTGTTAGTCCATTTAATTGAGCTGCGCACCCGTATTGTGCGTATTGCGATCGTCTTTCTTATCGGATTTATTGCCTGTTTTGCTTTTTCAGAACAACTCTATGATCTGATGGTGGCACCGCTCGCTCATGTCTTGCCGAATCAAAAACTGATTACGATCGGTATTGCTTCGCCGTTTATTCTGCAAGTTAAAATCGCCTCAATGGCGGCGCTGATGCTGACGCTGCCGCATACCCTGTATCAGCTATGGGCTTTTGTTGCGCCCGGCCTTTATGCACAGGAAAAAAAGCTGATTCTGCCGCTGGTCTTTGCCTCGACCATGCTGTTTCTGCTGGGCGTCAGTTTTGCTTATTTTCTGGTGTTTGGCGTGGTATTTAAGTTTATTGTTTCGGTAATTCCTGCCTCGATGCAATGGCTGCCCGATTCCGGTGAATACCTCGACTTTGCCATCGGTATGTTTATTTCTTTTGGCGTGACCTTTGAAGTGCCTATCTTAGTGATTGTGCTGGTGCGTATGGGTTTTGTCAGTATCGCCAGGCTGAAAGAAATCCGCCCCTATGTTATCGTCGGCTCTTTTGTGATCGCCGCCGTGGTTACACCCCCGGATGTGGTCTCGCAATGCATGCTGGCTGTTCCGCTCTGGCTGTTGTTTGAAGCCGGGGTTCTTGTCGCCGGCTGGATGTATCGCTCTTCCCAGAAATCTATTGAAAGCACACCATGATCCCGCAACTCCGAATTTTTCAGACCCTGCTGTTTTTGCTTGCCGCAGTGCCCTGCGGCATTCCTTTTCGCTATCAGCCTAATCCGGTATTCCCCTCAGAACTGGCCGCGCTGGTGCTGGCCGTACTGATGGTTCTGACCGCAACGCTGTTACCCGGCCGGCCGGCAGAAAAATCCGGCCCACCCTATGCCAGCCTGATCTGGTTTGGCTTAGCCGGCGTCATAGCGCTGCAAATGGTGCTGATGCCGGTGCTGTACTGGTCAGACCGTACCGAACCTGCTTTATATGCCCTGACTGCGGCATTCTCGGTCTGGGCCTTATCCCGGGCCAGCAATCAGTTTGGCAAAATGCAGCTGGCGCCTTACTTTGCCTGGGGCCTCCTGGCGGGTGCCATCTTTAATTCTGCGGTCTCTGTCCAGCAGGTTGTTGAGCTGCTGCAAAATGGCCCGCGGCTGATTTTTGGTCATTTAGGCCAAAAGAATTTATATGGTCATTATTTAAGCTGGGGTCTGGCCGCTGCGGCCTGGCTGGCAGCCGAGAAAGAGCTGCCTAAAACCTGGTTCTGGCCTGTGGCCGCCTGGCTGGCACTCTCGATTGCATGGAGCGGCTCACGCTCGCCCTTTATGTATGCCGGGGCATGGCTGGTATTTGGCTTATTGTCCGCCTGGCTGGGTAAAGACAGCATCCGCCGCTTTGGCTGGCTGCTCGCCGCTTCTGCCGTGCTGATTCTGGTGATGCAATTTGTAGCACCCTGGATTAATGATGTACTGCAGTCCCTGCTGCATGCCAAAAATGAAGTGCCTACCGGGCTGGATCGTTTAGATTCCAATGGCTCACGCCGGCTGGTGGAATGGCATAAAGCCTGGCTGACCTTTCTGGCTCATCCATGGCTGGGGATTGGCTGGGGCGCTTATCCGTCGCAAAGTATTGCACTGCAAATCAACCCTGCTTTTGCCGTGGTAACAGAAAGCGTTCTGTTTACCCATGCGCATAATTCGCTGCTGAATATCATGGCAGAAACGGGTCTGGCGGGTACTCTGGTAATTACCGGCGGCATTCTGTGGATGTTTATCGCGCTATTGAAGCGCGAACATGACCCGGTGAAGATTTTTGGGGCTTCGCTGGCAATGGTTTCGGTCTTGCACAGCCTGGTTGAATATCCGCTGTGGTATTACCACCTGCTGGGTCCCTTTGCGCTGGCGCTGTTCTTTATGCGCTCGGATGCACCTGGCTGGCTGAAAATGCCGGATCGCCTGGCCCGGGCGAGCCTTGGGCTGTATGGCACAGCTGCGCTGGCTACGGCCGTCTTTGGCGGCCTGTTATATATCCAGATCTATCCCATTATGGATCCGTCTGAAAAGCCGGTAGAAAACACCGCCCGGATTAAAACCCTGCAGACTTTAAAGCAAAATCCGCTGATCGACTTTTATGCTGATTTTGCCTTGTCTAACTATATCGTGGCCAGCGCGCAGGATATGCCGTGGAAACTGCAGATTCTGGATCGTCTGAACCAAGTGCGGCCATATCCAAGCCAGCTGAGCGATCAGGCAATTATGGAAGCCTTGCGCGGCAATACCGGCAAAGCCCATGTGCTGATGCGCCAGGCGGCATTTTCCTATCCGGAAAGCCTGGATTATTACAGCGAAACCATCCTGACCTTTAAAGAGCCTGATGTCCGGTCTCTGCTGCAAGAAGTGGATGACGCGAAAGTATTATTCGGGAAGAAGAAATAGCCAGAACCGGGGGAAACCCCGGCTCTGATTAAACCGCTGTGGCAGAAATAAAAAATTCACGGTTACCATCGCCACCGGCAATAGAACTCGAAAAATAGTCTTTCACCTTAAATCCAGCCGCTGTTGCGGCTGTTTTTATTTTATCTTCCACCTGCAGGTACAGGCTTTCATCTTTAACAATGCCACCGCGGCCAATGCCTGCCTTACCCACTTCAAACTGAGGTTTGACC
>JBOFGM010000389.1:0-1982 GCA_051649105.1 Iodobacter sp.
ACCCCCACTCAGGCACAAAACCAGCGCCACCACGGGGGAAGGGAAAAAGACGTCATTCAAGGCAAGCTAGCCGCCTGTTTACACAAGCAGCCGTAGAGCTTACTTAGACCAGGTCGCCTTAAACGCAGCAGTCGCCTCACCGATAAAAGCACCTTCAGGCAGTTCTTTGAACTCAGTTCCGGTCTTCTTAGCAACGGCAGTAAAGCTACCCTGGGCTTCAGAACCATTTTCAGCCAAACCATCCAGAGTTCCTAAAAAGCTATCCAAGGAACTGGAATCTCTCAGCAGAGTGGGTTTGCTGCTATCGGTAGACAAAACAACGCCACCTTTTTGCAGCTCAACACCAAACCCCTTAGAGCTGTCTGATACAGAGTTAGCAAAACCGCTACCCTGAATCGCTTCTAATTTAAAGTCTGTTGCAGCATCAACAATCGCACGTTGCGCCGCTGACTTTGGAGTAACCGGATTGCCCGGGCCAATCGGCGTTAATGGAAGCTCATCATGACCCTGAAAGTTATTTAATACAGTCACCATAAATTTAGCTTCGGTAGTAACGAAAGCTTCGCTCTTCACACTGTATTTAAAGTCAATCGAACCAATCGGTGACACAACAAGACCCGCTTTAGAGTCTTTCATCGCAGTCACTTGCCATTTAACAGAATCTGCCGCACTACCTGCTTCTTCCGAAGCAGCAAAAGCGGTCGTGCTGAGCGCCGAAATAAAAGCGACAGCCATCATTTTTGAGATCATATTATTTACCTTTAGGACGAGTTAGATTTATGAAAGCCAATATACAGCCGAGCGTTGTTCTGCAATGGCTGCATATTACTCGCCACTATATATTCGCCACCGCCCATTTCAGTGTAAGAAAAATCCTGCGCCAATGTAGGAACGCCCTGTTTCTCTTGAAATACATTCAGACATTAAACAAATTGCATATTGATAAATTCAGACCCGGATCAATTACTTTATCCATTGATCAGAGATTAATAAGCAAAACCTCTGAATACAGATCACAGCAGTGCCCGGAACAGGCTTCACGATTACCCGCAGAGCCTGCCCGCCTGGCACACTCGCAGGCGGCGAGTTACCTGAGGGTGGAGTATTGCAATGCGTGGTGCAGAGCCAGAATCATTTAAGTGAGGCTTTAAGCATCGGGATAATTAATCAAAAGACCTGGGCATCGGCGAATACCGTTTAAAGCAGATGGAAAATCAATAACACCGATCATTAAACATATGAAAATAATTAATAAAGAGGCTCTGCCGAAAGCAGATAAAGGAAATAAATATATAAAAATGACAGTCAAACAGTACTATTTCCGGCGCGATATAAAAAGCAGAGGAAAATGACACTGCATTAATGTGAATGTACGACCGGACATAGCCTTGTCAGATAAAGAAACACCCCCAAAGGCAGAAGGCCAGTGAGGGTGTTATTGAATATGGGGAGACTAGTTACAACGCAAAAACTCAGAGTGCCCTTCTTTTACCAGAGCGCGTTTTGTCTTGCCATGGCAGGTGTATTCAATAGTGGCTATTTTTTTATTGCCACCTGAAGGATCACCGCACCACTGATTGCCGGACTTAAATAGATAAGTCGTTTTATCATCGGCAACGCGAGCCAGCCGGTTAGTAAAATCACAGTGACCACGGGCCGTACCGTAAGTCGCTTTGGAAATTTGAATATTACGGTTAATGATGCCATGGTGACCCGTGACGCCATTATTGTTCAGTCTTACATCAGCCGCCATTAATCCGGAAGAAACCACTGCCAGCATTAAAAATAATTTAAGTTTCATTGCACAGCCTTATCAAAAAGTGACAGGCATCTTATAGAAGGCATTAAATGGCAGCTATGTAATAACACCCGTTATGCCATTACACTTTATCTGGCCGTTGTTTTAATTCAACACTTTGTTTTTAAACATAAAAAAACAATAAAACAGGTCTGCCAACTCTATTTACGCAAAGCATTAATTA
>JBOFGM010000390.1:0-4430 GCA_051649105.1 Iodobacter sp.
TGACGCACTGATCAAAACCGCTGCAATCCACCGCATTATTAATCAGCCCGGTATTGATATCCAGACGCAACAGTTTATTCAGTGTGCTCCAGCTGCTGATGCTGGTGGCTTTGGCGCTGTTTAATTGTTTAAACAGGGAATCCGTTTTTAAAACCTGGCCGGCATAATCCGAACGCACTTCATGCCTGTTGGCCCATGCGCCGCTTAAGATCGAAGCCCAGCCCGGGCCGCTTAAGGTTTGCTGTTGGGTGGCACTGCCCATTACGCCGCCGGCGTAGCTTGGCATAAGATTTAATTTGGCCAATGTGCTGAGTTGTTTATTAGCCAGTGCTTCCAGTAATACATCATATTGCAGGCCATCAATACCAATCAGCAGTGCTTTTTTAGTGGCATTGGCCGGCATGGGGACAGGGGCTGGCACCGGAGTGGGTGGCAGGGTCGGTATATTGGAAGGCACTGGAGGCAGGGTGGGGACGGGCTCCGGAGCCGGGCCAGGAGCCGGGCCAGGAGCCGGGCTTGGTGTGGGAGTGACTGCCGGAGTGGCTGCCGTTTCATCGGAAGAATTACATCCTGTCATCAGCGCGGCAGTCAGTGCCAGCGTGACAGATAAATAAATACTTTTTGACATGTACATCCTCTCATTAAATTTTGCCTCACTCTTTTTTAATAAAAAAGAGTACTGAACGGGGGCAAAGCTTAAAGAGCGGGAATGACCTGCTTATGAAAATAAACTTAAATTTTATAAGGGGGGGATTAAGTTTTTTTTGACTATGACAGAATTATTTTATATGGGATTTATTTTTAATACAGAATGGAGCGGGGAAGCAGGGGAAAACAGCCGCAAAATCTGAATGAATCAAATTCTGCGGCGGCTTTTTTACTTAAAAATCACCAGCTGGCTGGTGGTATCGGGAATATCAATCATCTGGCATTGATTAAGGCTGATTTCCCGGCCCATTGCACTTGCCAGTGTCTGGCCGGTCAGTGCCGTATTATCCTGATTCAGCAGCCGGGCCGCTTCCTGATTGGCAAAGGTAATCAGCCCGTCTTCAATCAGCACAAAACTCAGCGGCAAGACATCTGCCACGCTGCGGATCAGGCTATGGATATGCTCCATTGCGGCTTCTGCACTTTTTAAATGCGAAATATCCATGGCGATATATAAAATATAGGTGTTTTCATTGCGCACAATAGGCAGCTTGGTGATATCAAACCAATGCAGCTGATTATCCGGCATAAGCCATGAATCCAGATGGCGGATCGTTTCGCCGGTTTCCAGTACCTCATCATCCCCCTTGGTAAAGGGCTGGGGAGAATCAACCAGCCCCATATGGGACTGCACCAGAAGCTCATGCCCCAATTGAATTTGGGTGGCGCGGTTGACTAATAAAAAGCGGCAGTGCTTATCACGCACAAAAATTAAATTTGGGCTGGAATCAATAATTTGCTGCACAAAGATTTGCTGGCTGAGCAAGGCTTGCTCGGTATCTTTAATATAGGTGATATCACGAATGACAGCGATGCAATCCCTTGCCGATAAAGGCAGAATCCGGGCTTCGAAATAGCGTTTTACCTGATCATTACCGCTGTGCAGATATTCAAAAGTCTGTGCTTTTTGCGTGCTTTGCACCGAAATCAGCGCTTCTAAATATTGGCGTGAAATTCGGGCAGGAAATAAAACAGATATTTTTTTATTTTCTGCATTCGCTTGCGGGTGAATTTCGGTGAAAACCTGATTCAGCTGGCAAACACTGCGGCTGGAAAAATTAATTCTCCAGATCAAATCGGTTAAATGGGGTACTAAATGCTCTGAGTCTTCCACGCATTGATCAGGATCGCTGTTGTCTTGTACAGAAGCTATGGGAGGTTTTCGCAGCAGCAGAATGATTGCGCAGGCGGCAAACCACAATTCCAGCATATAGCCGACCGTGCCTAGCTGTTGAGCTAAGAGAAGATGCAAGGCCACAACGCCTGCAGCCAGTGCCAGGCAGATCATGCGTGTTGAAGTATTGGACGCACTGATCATGGCAAGGGGAGAGTTCATAAGCAGTGACCACCTTGCGAAGAGGCAGTTAGTTTAGCGGTTGCCACTGTTCTTTGCGATGACTGAAATGAAAAAAATCAAAAAAATAGTAGTTAAGCAACAATAAACAGATCAATGGCGGGGTATTTTTTATGAAAAAAAAGAATAAATGCAGAAATTGCAACAAATGCAGGGGATAAATCAGGGGGGGTAAAACAAGGGATAAAACGAGGAGGGAAGGTGGTGGGTGATGACGGGGTCGAACCGCCGACATTCTGCGTGTAAGGCAGACGCTCTACCAACTGAGCTAATCACCCATCCGGGTACTACATACATATCAATCGCGGTATTTTGCGTTTTAAAGATACTTGGCGGAGCGGACGGGACTCGAACCCGCGACCCCCGGCGTGACAGGCCGGTATTCTAACCAACTGAACTACCACTCCGCAGCGGTATTTTAAATATTTACTACAACTACATCACGCATTTGGTGGGTGATGACGGGGTCGAACCGCCGACATTCTGCGTGTAAGGCAGACGCTCTACCAACTGAGCTAATCACCCATCTGTACAACAATTTGAACCGCGATGTTTTGCGTATAAGTCAGAAGCCCTGACCAACTGAGCTAATCACCCATCTGTAAAACAGTATTAAATAGTAATGCTTTTGGCGGAGCGGACGGGACTCGAACCCGCGACCCCCGGCGTGACAGGCCGGTATTCTAACCAACTGAACTACCACTCCGCAGCGGCATAACTATTCTCTCTCAATTCAGCACTCATTGGAGTGGTGGGTGATGACGGGGTCGAACCGCCGACATTCTGCGTGTAAGGCAGACGCTCTACCAACTGAGCTAATCACCCATCTCAACAACTGTAACCGCATTACAAACTGTCTGAACCGATGTTGCTGATTCGTCCTGCCGGTGATGCGGGGTACTCGCTCTGCTTGCTGAGCGGGTTAACCCTGTCTCGAAAGAGGTGCGCATTAGATCACGCCATAAAATCCGTGTCAACACCTATTTACTGAAATATCTGTACGGTAGTCAGTTCATAGCCTTTGCGGTATAAATGGGATTCTTATTTGTGCAAAGTACCTTGCCTTCGTGAAAGCATTCAGACTACCTGCGTTAACTACGCTTATTGCAAAAATACAGCCCCTTTTACTATGCCTGTTGTTATGGCTTCTGGCCGGCCTGTTCTGGCGCGTGTTTGAGCCCGGGTCTTCTGCCTTGCGTTTAATTCTTCCTTTAGAAACATCAGCCCACCGGCAGCAGGATTTTTCTGTCGCACAAGATTGGTTTGGTAATGACAATAGTAAAGTGGCCGAGGTGGCAACGATTCAGGCTAAGTTATTAGCCGTGATTGCAGGCAAAAATGGCTATGGCGCTGCGATCTTTACCGGGCTTGAGGCCAGTGCCGTGGCGGCTAAAGTGGGTCAGACGCTGCAGGGCAATATAAAGCTGGTTGAAATAGCGGCGGATCATGTGGTGTTAGATGATAACGGCCGACGTCAAACTTTAATGTTAGAAGGTCATAATGCGCCGCAGGCGGCTGTGGCAGGGGGTGTCACCACCACCACCACTGCAGCGGCTGGCAGCGCATCTTCTGCACCTTCGGTTACCCAGACCGCTTTATCGCGGGGTCAGTTAGCCGGTGCGATGCAGGGAGCCAATGTGGCGGACTGGGCCAAAGGTCTTTCCAGCTACCGGGAGGGCGGGATTCAAATCGATAATATCGCTGCCCAGCCTTTCTCCCGCTTACTCCAGCTACAAAATGGTGATGTGATTAAAACAATTAATGGCCAGAACCTGGCCCAGGTTGCCGATATTTCCTTAATTTATACCGTCTTTAGTCAACAGCCCCAAGTGTTGCTCGTTGTGCTTCGCAACGGCAGCTCAGTCAATCTGCAATATCTTATTCAGCCTTGAGTTGTGAAACCCATATGATTCTGCGCCCCTTTTTGCTTGCCTGCCTGTTAACGACACAGTTATCTATTGCTGCCGATGATAAGGTCACACTTAATTTTGTAAACGCCGATATTGAATCCACGATTAAAGCAATCGGCTTAATTTCTGGTAAAAACTTTGTGATCGATCCAAGAGTAAAAGGCACGCTCAATATCGTGTCCAGCCAGTCGGTCAGTAAAGAAATGGTGTTTCCGATTTTATTATCGGCGCTGCGCCAGCAGGGCTTTACTGCAGTGGAATCCGGCGGGGTGGTGAAAGTTTTGCCCGAAGCCGATGCCAAGCAGCATTACAGCAACACGGGAAATCGCTCGATGAAGCTGTCTGGCGACCGGATGGTGACTCAGGTTTATCCGCTTAAATATGAATCTGCCGTGCAAATGGTGCCGATTCTGCGCCCTTTAATCAGTCCTAATAACACCATCGCGGCTTATCCTGGC
>JBOFGM010000391.1:0-6201 GCA_051649105.1 Iodobacter sp.
CGCCAGTTCGCGGCGGTAGGCGTCTTTAACATTAATCTGGCCCTCGATCTGGTTTTCCCAGGTCGGGGTATTTGAATCTTCAAAATCGGCCATAAACGATTTAGCGCCGGAATTAAGCGCATTAATCATCATTTTTCGCTCAACCGGGCCGGTGATCTCGGTGCGACGGTCCAGTAAATCGGCGGGCAGGGGAGCAATGCTCCAGTTGCCGTCGCGGATATGCTGTGTTGCAGGCAGAAAATCGGGTAATTCACCGGCATCCAGACGAGCCTGGCGCTCAACCCGGGCGGCCATCAGTTCACGGCGGCGCGGCTCAAAGCTGCGGTGGAGTTCAGCCAGAAAGGCCAGTGCATCCGGAGTCAGGATAGGGGCAAATGCCGGGCTGATATGGCCAAGAACTTGAATGCCTGCAAGTGTGGTGCTCATAGTTGATTCCCTGGTCAATGGATCAACGCCCAGATCTTGAAACAAGCATGCAAAACACAGAAGGCACGTCGTGCCCTCTGTGTGTTTTAAGACTTGGGCATTATTTCTTTCAGCGATTAATGGAACTGTTCTTCTTCGGTTGAGCCTTTCAGCGCCGTGGTAGACGACTGGCCTTGCTGGATCACCTGAGTGACCGCATCAAAGTAACCCGTACCTACTTCACGCTGATGTTTTACCGCTGTAAAGCCACGGTCTGCCGCTGCAAATTCAGCTTGTTGCAGTTCCACAAAGGCGCTCATGCCGGTACGGGCATAGCCATGGGCCAGATTAAACATGCCGTAGTTCAGTGCATGGAAGCCTGCCAGGGTAATAAACTGGAACTTATAACCCATCTTGCCCAGCTCAGACTGGAATTTGGCGATGGTGTCATCGTCCAGATTTTTCTTCCAGTTAAACGATGGCGAGCAGTTATAAGCCAGCAATTTGCCAGGGAACTGAGCATGGATCGCATCGGCAAATTTACGCGCGTATTCCAGATCCGGCTTGCCGGTTTCACACCAGACCAAGTCGGCATAAGGTGCATAGGCAAGGCCGCGGCTGATCGCTTGTTCCAGACCCGGCGTGGTTTTGTAAAAGCCTTCCGGAGTGCGCTCGCCAGTGCAAAATGGCTGATCATTGGCATCCACATCGGATGTCAGCAAATCGGCCGCTTCTGCATCGGTACGTGCCACGATCAGGGTTGGCACGCCCATGATGTCGGCTGCAAAACGGGCTGCAACCAGCTTTTCAACGGCTTCACGCGTAGGAACCAGTACTTTGCCGCCCATATGGCCGCATTTTTTAACAGAAGCGAGCTGATCTTCAAAGTGAACGCCGGCAGCGCCCGCTTCAATCATAGATTTCATCAGTTCGTGAGCATTCAGTACGCCGCCAAAGCCGGCTTCTGCATCGGCTACGATCGGAGCGTAAAAATCAATGCTGTCATCGCCTTCGGCGTGATTGATCTGGTCGGCACGGGTCAGCGCATTATTGATGCGGCGCACAACCAGCGGTACCGAGTTAGCTGGGTACAGCGACTGATCCGGGTACATTTCACCAGCAATATTGGCGTCAGCAGCGACTTGCCAGCCCGACAGGTAAATGGCTTTTAAGCCGGCTTTGATTTGCTGCATTGCCTGATTACCGGTCAGCGCACCCAGGGCATGAACATAAGGGGTTTCATTGACCAAAGACCAAAGTTTTTCTGCGCCACGGCGGGCCAGTGTGTGCTCAACTTGCACGCTGCCACGCAGGCGTTCAACGTCTGCTGCGGTATAAGGGCGGGTGATGCCTTTCCAGCGCGGATTGGTATCCCAGTCTTGCTGGATGGCGGCGATCTTTTGTTCCTTAGTACTCATAACAATACTCCCTGGTGGGTGATGGGCTGCATGTTTAAGTAAAGCATGTGGTGGCCGTGTTGCAGAATTATTTTGCAGTGCACAAATCCGATTGTAGTCAGTAAAAAAAGACTACATATTGGGACTTTCATGTACTTATTTAACAGTAAGTAATTAGTCAAAATCAGGTAATTAAGTGCTTGAAAATACAGCAAAATGCGGGGAAGAATTTTCAACCTTAAAACGACTGTTTTAAAGGCATAAACTGTCTTTTACGGCAAAAAACGGGGTTTTTTCGGTGTGTTTGGCTGTAAGCGAGTGGCGGGCTCTTGAAATGTACGGTGATAGCCCCATCTGGCCTGACATATACGAAAATTGTTTTGACAGGAGTTCCTAATGAGCAACGACAACCAACAAGATCAAACCACAGACACTTCTGAACTGACTTCCGAAGAAATTCTTGCAGGTATTGAGCAATCTTTAGAAGATAAATTAGCCGTTGCAACGGCTGATATCGAAAAAGCACGCCAGGATGTGCTTTATGCCAAAGCCGAAGCCGAAAACAATCGCCGCCGTGCTCTTGAAGAAATCGATAAAGCCCGCAAATTTGCGGTTGAGAAGTTTGCAATTGAATTATTAGCGGTTAAAGACTCACTGGAAATGGCGCTCGCCGATCAGACTGGTGAAGTGGATGCTTTAAAAAATGGCGTTGAACTGACCTTAAAACAGCTGGTTGCTGCCTTTGAAAAAGCACATTTAAGCGAAATCAGTCCGATGGGCGATAAGCTGGATCCGCATAAGCATCAGGCTATCTCGATGATGCCAAGCGATGCAGAAGCCAATACCGTGGTGCAAGTCATGCAAAAAGGCTATGAGTTAGCCGGCCGTGTGATTCGCCCAGCCATGGTTATTGTGGCCGCTCCCAAGTAATCCTGCTCGCAGAGATCCGGGGCGCTCTTGAAAATGCACAGGGCATCCCCATTTTACGAACATGGTTGTTAATTCACTCCCCCGTTGCTTAGGTGCGACGGGTTAGAAAGGAAAAATGAAAATGGCAAAGATGATTGGTATTGACTTAGGTACAACAAACTCTTGCGTGGCTGTATTTGAAAATGGCCAGCCTAAAGTAATCGAAAATGCAGAAGGCACACGCACCACTCCTTCCATTATTGCGTATCAGGAAGACGGCGAAATCTTAGTAGGTGCTCCTGCTAAGCGTCAGGCTGTAACAAACCCAAAAAATACTTTATATGCGGTAAAACGTCTGATCGGCCGCAAGTTTGAAGATAAAGAAGTACAAAAAGATATCGACCTGATGCCTTTCTCCATTGTTAAAGCCGACAACGGCGATGCATGGGTGTCAGTTCGCGATAAGAAAATGGCTCCGCCACAAATCTCCGCAGAAGTTCTGCGCAAGATGAAAAAAACAGCCGAAGACTATCTGGGCGAAGAAGTAACAGAAGCGGTTGTTACTGTTCCTGCTTACTTTAACGATGCTCAGCGTCAGGCCACAAAAGACGCCGGCCGTATTGCTGGCCTCGATGTAAAGCGCATTATCAATGAACCTACCGCAGCGGCTCTGGCCTTCGGTATGGATAAAATGGAAAAGGGCGACAGCAAGATTGCTGTTTATGACCTGGGTGGCGGTACTTTCGACGTTTCGATTATCGAAATCGCCGATGTGGATGGCGACAAGCAATTTGAAGTATTGGCTACCAATGGCGATACATTCCTGGGCGGTGAAGATTTCGACCAGCGCATCATTGATTACATCATTGAAGAATTCAAGAAAGACACTGGCATCAACCTGAAACAAGATGTAATGGCGCTGCAACGTCTGAAAGAAGCTGCAGAAAAAGCCAAGATTGAGTTGTCATCCACAACACAAACTGAAATCAATCTGCCATACGTAACGATGGATGCTTCAGGTCCTAAGCACTTAACCCTGAAAATCACCCGCGCTAAGTTTGAAAGCCTGGTTGAAGATCTGGTTGCGCGCTCTATCGAGCCTTGCCGTATCGCACTGCAAGATGCTGGCCTGAAAATTACTGACATCGATGACATCATCTTGGTTGGTGGTCAGACTCGTATGCCAATGGTGCAAGAGAAAGTTAAAGCATTCTTCGGTAAAGAAGCCCGCCGTGATGTGAATCCGGATGAAGCCGTAGCCGTTGGTGCAGCATTGCAAGGTTCGGTATTGTCTGGTGAGCGTACTGACGTATTGCTGCTGGATGTAACTCCATTGTCCCTGGGTATTGAAACCATGGGTGGCGTGCTGACTAAGCTGATCAAAAAGAACACCACGATTCCTACTAAGGCATCGCAAATCTTCTCGACAGCGGAAGACAACCAGACTGCAGTAACGATCCATGTATTGCAAGGTGAGCGTGAACGCGCTTCGGCCAATAAGAGCTTAGGCCAGTTCAACCTGGGTGATATTCCGCCTGCAGCACGCGGTGTGCCACAAGTTGAAGTAACCTTTGATATCGATGCCAATGGGATCTTGCATGTTGGCGCTAAAGATAAGGCCAGCGGTAAAGAAGCTAAGATCACTATTCAAGCGTCTTCCGGTCTGTCTGAAGCCGAAATTCAAGCCATGGTTCGTGATGCTGAATTAAACGCCGAAGAAGATAAAAAGCTGATTGAACTGGTTGGCGCACGTAATCAGGCCGATGGCATGGTTCACTCCGTGAAAAAATCTTTAGCTGAATTTGGCGATAAGATCAGCGCTGACGAAAAAGCAAAAATTGAAGCCGCTATGGCCGAAGTTGAGCTGGTTCTGAAAGACCATGCTGATGATAAAGAAAAGATCGAAGCGGCTACTGCCACTCTGACTGAAGCTTCCCACAAGCTGGCTGAACAAATGTACGCTCAGCCTGATGCGGCTGCTGCTGCAGCTGGCGCCGCTGGTGCGGGTGCTGAAGCCGCTGGCGATAAGAAAGATGACGGCAATGTAGTGGATGCTGAATTCACAGAAGTAAAAGACAAGTAATTGTCTCTGAAATAAAAAAGCAGACCTTTCTGAGGTCTGCTTTTTTTTTGCCTGTCACCGCGGGCGGATTACACTTTAAAGCGCCCGACCGAGTTTTTCAGTCCATTGGCAAGGCTGACCAGCTTATTGGATGAGCTGGCCACTTCATCCACGGCCGCACGGTTTTCTTCGGCCATCTGGGCAATCCGCTCCACATTTTGTGCCAGATCGGTACTGACAGAGCGCTGCTGAGCCAAGGACAGGGCAATATCATTCACCGAAGTTTGTACCTTATGCGAGCCGGTTTTGATTTGTTCCATCACCTGATTGGTGCGCTGTGAGGCGGCCGCCACCTGGCTGACACTTTCCTGGCTTGATTGCATGCCGCTGACTGCCGCGCGGGTGCCTTGCTGGATGGTATTGATCATGCTGGTGATTTCTTGCGCCGAGCTGGTGGTGCGTTCGGCCAGTTTGCGCACTTCGTCGGCCACCACGGCAAAGCCACGGCCTTGCTCACCGGCTCTGGCCGCTTCAATGGCGGCATTCAGTGCCAGCAAGTTGGTCTGATCGGCCACATCTTTAATCACCGTTGCAATATTGCCGATATGGGTGGAGCTTTGTTCCAGATTGGCAATCTGCGTGCCGGTGCTGTTGACGTTTTCCAGCACATTATCAATCAGCGCGTTCGATCGGTTGACCTCGTCGCTGCCAGACTGGGCAAGCGTTCCGGCTTCGCTGGCCTCGGTATTGGCTTCGCCGGCACTGGCTGAAACACTGTCGATACTGACGGTTAATTGCTCGACCCCTGCAGCTGACGACGACGCGGCTTCAGACTGGGTTTGCGAGCTGACGGCCACCTGTTGCGCTGCACTGGCTAATAAATCAGCCATGCTGACCAGCTCATTACTATTGTTAATCACCGTTTGAATGGTGTTTTTCAGCTCGCTTTGCATCTTGCTCAGATCGGTCTGCATGGCGGCCAGCTCATCCTTGCCGGATACAATAATCGGGGAGCTTAAATCGCCCTGGCTGATGCGGGCCAGAGCATGGCGCACATGTTCCACCGGGTTGGTAATGCTGCGGGTGAGCATCAGGCCAAAGAACACCCCCAGCGCCACGGCAATCAGGGTGAGGATGGTGGACTGGGTTTTAACCACGGCCAGTTTTTCATGGCTTACTGTTAAGGCATCATCCGAAAGTTTTTTATTTAAATCCACCAGAGCACTTAAATCATCATCCAGTTTCTGGAATGCGGGATTCACGGCTTTATCCATAATCTCGGTGGTCAGCTTGGCATCATTGGCAATACCGGCGGCGATGGCGGGTTTGGCGGCGTCAGTGTAGAGCGTCCATTCGTCATCCACTTTTTTAAGCAGATCTTTTTCTGGCTGGGTTAAATCTGTAGCGCGGTATTTATTTAATAATTCT